>NZ_RZSF01000083.1:0-21619 GCF_004023325.1 Mesorhizobium sp. M1A.F.Ca.ET.072.01.1.1
CTTGCCAGCCTGCGCACCCTCTCCGAATTTGGCGACGAGCTTGTTCTCGTGGTGCCCTCCGACCACGAAATCTCCACCGCGCGCCAGTTCTGGCAGAGCGTTGAAGCGGGTGCTGCGGCGGCGAGAGCCGGTCGCCTGGTGGTGTTCGGGATCAAGCCGACGCAGCCCGAAACCGGCTATGGCTATATCGAGGTCGCGGCCGACCGCGACGGCGTGTTCGACGTCTCTCGCTTCGTCGAGAAGCCCGACCTCGCCACCGCGCGGGGTTATCTCGACGCCGGCAGTTTCTACTGGAATACCGGCATTTTCCTGTTTCGCGCCGGCGTCATGCGCGCTGCCTTCGCCGCGTTCGAGCCCAAGATCTGGCAGGCGACGGAAGCCGCGTATCACGCGGCGACCAACGATCTTTCCGGGCTTTACATGCCGCTGGAACTCTACTCGGCGATCCCGTCGAGCTCGATCGACTACGCTGTCATGGAGCGGGCCAAGGACATCGCCATGGTGCCGGCCGGATTCCGCTGGAACGATCTCGGTTCGTGGCAGTCGCTGCTCGATGTCGGCCCGTCCGACAGCCACGGTAACGTCATCCTTGGCGATGTCCTGGCCATAGATTGCGAGAACTCCTACATCCGCGGCGACGGCCGGCTGCTGTCGGCCATCGGCATGAAGGACGTGGCGATCGTCTCGACGGCCGACGCCACCTTCGTGGCGCCGGTCAGCCACAGCCAGCACGTCAAGAAGATCGTCGAGCAGCTAGAGAAATCCGGTCGGCTGGAGACGAGGTTCACGCCGGCGCATGACCGCGTCATCGAGAGCGGCGCCTGGCGGCGCCGCGTTCGGCACTGGCTGTTCGAGGAGACGCTGCCGCTGTGGTCGACCGCCGGCGTCGATGAGCGCCATGGCGGCTTCCACGAGGCGCTGGGCTTCGACGCCGCGCCGTTGATGAAGCCAAAACGCATGCGCACCCAGGCGCGTCAGATCTATGCCTTCGCCGTCGCCAAGGAGCGCGGCTGGGACGGACCGGCGGATCGGCTGATCGCTCATGGCCTTGACTTCATGGCAGGCCGGGGCCGCACCGACAAAGGCGGCTGGGTGCGCACGCTCAATATCGACGGCTCGGTCGCCGATCCGGTCGAGGATGCCTACGACCATTCCTGCGTGCTGTTGGCGCTGGCGCACGCGCATATGTCGGGTCATCCCGATGCGTTGCGGCTCGCCGAGGAAACCTTTGCTTTCCTCGATGCTCATCTCGAGGACAGCCGCATGACAGGTTTCCTCGAAACCTCCGACGGCGAGGGCGAGCGTCGCTCCAACCCGCACATGCATCTGCTCGAAGCCTTTCTCGCTTGGCACAGAGCCACTGGCGAGCGCGCCTACCTGAGCCGCGCGGCGCGCGTCATAGATCTCTTCCGCAGTCATTTCTTCGATGCCGAAAGCTGGACGCTGGGCGAGTATTTCGACGACGGCTGGAAGCCCGTGGCGGGCGCGAAAGGAACATGGACCGAACCCGGCCACCATTTCGAATGGGCCTCGCTGCTCGTCGATTTCGCCGCCCGCAGCGGCCAGGCCGAACTCACCGGCTTCGCCCGCAAGCTCTATGCCTCGGCTGTCGCCAACGGCCTCAACCGCGCCACCGGCCTTGCCTATGGCGCCGTCTCGCGCCAGGGCCTTCCGCTCGACACGGTCTCGCGCAGCTGGCCGCAGGCCGAGGCGATCAAGGCTGCGATCGCGCTCGACGGCTCAGGTGGGCCGGACCTCAAGCCGGAGATCGAGGCGCGCGTCGGCCACCTGTTCCGCTGGCACATCGACCCGGCGCCGCTCGGCCTCTGGATTGACCGAATCGATGAGCGCGGCCGGTCATTGGCGAGCGACGTGCCGGCGAGCATCTTCTACCATCTGGTTTGCGCGCTGACGCAGTATCTGGACGGGACGGCCGAGAAGGGGTGAGGGGGCAACTGGCGGCAACGCAGAAGCTGCCAATCTCTACCCGGGGAGATTGCTGTCACTGCGGGCTTTTGGCCAATCGCCAAGTCAATACGGGCTCGCCACATCCCCCGTCTCGACATAGACCGCCTTCAGCTGCGAATAGTGCGCCAGCGCCGCGAGCGAGTTCTCGCGGCCGATGCCGGACTGCTTGACGCCGCCGAAGGGCATTTCCACCGGCGTCAGATTGTAGGCGTTGATCCAGCAGGTGCCTGCCTGCAGCTCGGCGATCACCTGATGGGCGCGTGCCAGGTCGCGGGTGAAGACGCCTGCAGCGAGGCCGAATTCGGTATTGTTGGCGCGTTCGATCACCTCGTCCTCGCTGTCGAATTTCAGCACGCTCATCACCGGTCCGAAGATTTCCTCGCGCGCGATGCGCATGCCATCGGTCACGCCGGTGAACACGGTGGGTTCGATGAAGAAGCCACCTTCGAAGCCCTGCAGCGACGGCAGGTTGCCGCCGCAGGCAAGCGTCGCACCCTCCTCTCTGCCGGCGGCGATGTAGGAAACAACCTTTTCCTGCTGCGCCTTGTTGACCAGCGGCCCCATTTGCGTTTCCGGATCGAGTGGATCGCCGATGCGGATTTTTTTGGTGCGCTCGATCAGCCGCTCGACGAAGCGGTCATGCAGGCCCTTCTGCACGAAGACGCGCGTGCCGTTGGAGCAGATCTGGCCGGTCGAATAGAAATTGCCGAGCATGGCGCCGCCGATGGCGTTTTCGAGATCGGCATCGTCGAAGACGATCAGCGGCGACTTGCCGCCGAGCTCCATCGTGGCGTGCTTCATTTTCGAACCGGCAAGCGACAGCACCTTGCGCCCGGTCGGGACCGAGCCGGTCACCGAGACCTTGGCCACGACATCATGGCCGACGAATCCGGCGCCGACATCGCCATAGCCCTGCACGACGTTGAACAGCCCGTCGGGCAGGCCCGCCTCGCTGTAGATTTCGGCCAGCGCCAGTGCCGAGAGCGGCGTGTTCTCCGACGGCTTGAACACCATGGCGTTGCCCATGGCTAAAGCCGGCGCCGACTTCCAGCCGGCGATCTGGATCGGATAGTTCCAGGCGCCGATGCCAACGCACACACCAAGCGGCTCTCGTCTTGTGTAAGCAAACGGTCCGCCGAGCTCGATCATCTCGCCGTTGAAGGCCGCCACTGCGCCGGCGAAATATTCCAGGCAATCGGCGGCCGAAGGCGCGTCCGCCACCAGCGTCTCCTGGATCGCCTTGCCGGTGTCCAGCGTCTCGATGCGCGCCAGGTCGGCATTGCGGGCGCGCAGGATATCAGCGGCGCGGCGCAGGACGCGGCCGCGCTCGACCGGCTTCATCCGTGCCCAGGCCGGCTGCGCCGCGCGCGCGGCCTCGATCGCCAACTCCAGCACGTTCGGCGTCGCCGAATGCAGCGTGGCGACGGTCTCGCCCGTCGCCGGATAGATCACCGGCAGTGGCGCGCCGCCTTCGTCCTCGATGTAGCGGCCGTTGACGTAGTGCGATGCCGTTGGCTGGGCGCGCATGGTCTTCTCCGTTCGTAATCGCCGGGGCGGGGGAGGGCGCCCGCCGGATCATGCGCTATCTGTCTGCCACCTGCCAGCGCGGATTGATCCAGGGTTCCTGGTTGGATGGCGCGAGCGGCGTGCGGCCAAGGATGTGGTCGGACGCCTTCTCGCCGGTCATGATCGACGGCGCGTTCAGGTTGCCGTTGGTCACCCGCGGGAAGATCGAGGAGTCGGCAACGCGCAGCCCCTCGACGCCGATCACCCGGCATTCCGGATCGACGACGCTGGTCAGGTCGTCGGCGCGGCCCATCCTGCAGGTGCCGCAAGGGTGATAGGCGCTCTCGGCGTGATCGCGGATGAAGGCGTCGAGCTCGTCGTCGGTCCGCACATGGGCGCCCGGCGAAATCTCCTTGCCGCGGAAGCCGTCAAAGGCCTTCTGGCCAAAAATCTCGCGCGTCAGCCGGATGCAGTGGCGGAACTCGCTCCAGTCGTCGGGATGCGACATGTAGTTGAAGCGGATCACTGGTTTCGCTTTCGGATCGGGCGAGCGCAGGCTCACCGAGCCGCGCGACTTCGACCGCATCGGCCCGACATGCGCCTGGAAGCCATGCGACTTCGCCGCCGCCTTGCCGTCATAGCGCACCGCCGCCGGGATGAAGTGATACTGGATATCGGGGTAGTCGACACCGGCCTGCGAACGCACGAAGGCCGCCGCCTCGAAATGGTTGGTGGCGCCGAGGCCGGTCTTGAAGAACAGCCACTGCGCGCCGATCATTGCCTTGGAGAACGGGTTGAGCACCGAATTCAGCGTGATCGGTCTGGTCGCTTCCTGCTGGATATAAAGCTCCAGATGGTCCTGCAGATTGCGGCCGACGCCCTGCCGGTCGGCAATGACCTCTATGCCGTTTTCATGCAGATGTGCGCCCGGACCGATGCCGGACAGCATAAGGATCTTCGGCGAATTGATCGACGACGCCGCCACAATCACCTCACGTCGCGCCTTAACGACCTGAATCTGTTTGTGAGCTTCGATCTCGACGCCGACGGCGCGTTGATTCTCGATCACCACGCGTCGCGCGAAACCCTTGAGCAGGCTAACATTTTTTCGTTTGAGAGCCGGCTTCAGATAGGCGTTGGCCGCGGACCAGCGGCGGCCACCCCAGATGGTCTGCTCCATCGGCCCGAAGCCTTCCTGCTTCGATCCGTTGTAGTCGTCGGTGAGCTCGAAGCCGGCCTGCCGGCCCGCCTCGAGGAAGGCGCCGTAGAGTGGGTTCTTGCGCGTGCCGCGCTGCACATGCAGCGGGCCGCCGTGACCGCGCCAGCCGTCCTCGCCGCCGTCGGAATCCTCCATGCGCTTGAAATAGGGAAGCACGTCGGCGAAGCCCCATCCGGCAGCACCCTGTTCGGCCCAATGGTCGAAGTCGCGCGCATGGCCGCGAACATAGACCATGCCGTTGATGGAGGACGAACCGCCGATCACCTTGCCGCGCGGGGTGGCGAGCACGCGGCCGCCGAGATGCGGCTCCGGCTCGCTGGCGAAGCCCCAGTCGTAAAGGCTCATGTTGAGCGGGATCGACAGCGCCGACGGCATCTGGATCAGCGGCCCCATATCGGTGCCGCCGAACTCGATGACGATCACCGAATGCTTGCCGTCTTCCGACAGCCGGTAGGCCATGGCCGAGCCGGCGGAGCCGGATCCGATGATGACGAAATCCGCTTCAAGCATTGTTCATATGCGCCATAAAGTCGGCGAGCGAGACATTGCCGCCGGTAGCCACCACAAGGACGGTTTTGCCCGCCACATCCACCTTGCCGCCGAGCAGCGCGGCAAGCGAGGCCGCGCCCGAAGGCTCCAGCACCAGCTTCAGCCGCTCGAACGCGATCTTCATTGCACCCCTCACCGCGGCATCCTCGACGGTGACGCCGCGAACCCCGGCAGCACTCACCGCCGCGAAGGGCGCCTCGCCTGGCTTGCGCGCCATCAGCCCGTCGCAGATCGATCTCGGCCCGATCGGCATCGTCTCGATCGCGCCATGCGCCAGCGACGAGCCCATGCCGTTGAAGCCTTCCGGCTCGACGGCGATGATCTCGGTGTTCGGCGACAGGTAATGGAAGGCGAGCGAAACGCCGCCGATCAGCCCGCCGCCGCCAACCGAGCAGAACACCAGATCGGCGTGGGCTTTCTTCGCCGCCAACTGGTCGAGCGCTTCCAGCCCGGCCCCTGCCTGGCCGGCGACGATCTCGGGATCGTCGAAGGGATGCAGCAAGGTGAGCTGCTCGGTCTCGGCGATCTCGCGCGCCTTGGCGGCGGCGACTTCCTCGCGGGCACGCTCGCCATGATCGGTTAGCACCACGCGCGCGCCATAGCCGGCGGTCGCGTCGCGCTTGGCGGCAGGCGCGTCGATCGGCATGACGATGGTGACGGGAATGCCGAGCGCCTGGCCGGCAGCCGCAAGCCCTTGCGCGAAATTGCCGGAGGAATAGGCGACCACGCCCTTCCTCGCTTCGTCCGGTGACAGCCGCTTAAGGCGCCAATAGGCGCCGCGCACCTTGAAGGACCCCGCCCATTGCAGCGATTCCGGCTTGACGAACACCCGCGCGGCGCCGGCTTCCCGGGCAAGTGCGGCCGAGTCCAACAGCGGCGTGACTTGCGTCGCCGTCGAGGTCACCGCATAGGCCTGCTTCAGGCGGTCGAGGGTGGGAACCAGAACGTCTTCCATCATTCGCCTCGCGGATACCGTTTGCTCTCTTCGAGGTTGTCGAGATTCATGTGATTGCGCATGTAGCGCTCCGAGGCTTTCTGCAGCGGCTGGAAATCCCAGGGGTAATAGGCGCCGTTACGCAGCGCCGGGTAGACGACCCAGCGGCGCGCCTGGCTTTCGCGCACCGCGGCATCGAATGCGGCCATGTCCCATCGCGCCCGGACCTTTTCCATGAACGCCGCCACCAGGGCAGCGTTCGCCGGCTCGTCAGCGAGGTTGTTCCGTTCGAGCGGGTCGGCCTCCAGGTCGAACAGCTGCGGCGCGTCGAGCTCGCAATGGACGAATTTGTATTTGCCGTCGCGGATCGCGGCCAGCGGCGCATAGGATCCTTCGGCGGCATATTCCATGAGAACGGGTGCGGTGCGCGGCTTGCCGCCGAGCAGCGGCAGCAGCGACTGGCCGTCGGTCCACGGCGCGATTGCAGCGATATCAATGCCGGCGAGGTCACAGAGCGTCGGCGTGACGTCGAGATTGGAGACGGGCGCCTCGATGAGGCCGGCTGGCACGCCGTTGCCGGCGATCATCAGCGGCACGCGCGCCGAGCCCTCGAAGAAGCTCATTTTGAACCACAGGCCGCGCTCGCCCAGCATGTCGCCGTGATCCGAGCAGAACAGGATGATGGTGTCGTCAAGCATGCGAGTGCGCTTGAGGACGTCCAGAAGCTCGCCGAGCTTATCGTCGACATAGGAAATGTTGGCGAAATAGCCGCGCCGGGAACGGCGCACCTGCTCGGACGTGATCTCGAAGGACTGATAGTCGCTTGCCCGGTAAAGGCGCTGCGAATGCGTGTCCTGTTCGTCATGCGGGATGAACGGCGTTTCGGGATCGAGCGTCTGGCAGTTCTCGTAAAGATCCCAGTACTGCCTGCGCGCGACATAGGGATCGTGCGGGTGCGATAGCGAAACGGTGAGACACCAGGGCCGATGTCCCGCATCGTCCTGCTCGCGCGAAAGCTGGTACAGCTTTTGCTCGGCCAGAAACACCACCTCGTCGTCATACTCCATCTGGTTGGTGGTCTCGGCAACGCCGGCGCCGGCGACCGAGCCTAGATTGTGATACCACCAGTCGATGCGCTCGCCGGGCTTGCGGTAATCCGGCGTCCAGCCGAAATCGGCCGGATAGATATCGGTGGTCAGCCGCTCCTCGAAGCCGTGCAACTGGTCCGGTCCGACGAAATGCATCTTGCCGGACAGGCAGGTGTAATAGCCGGCGGAGCGCAGATGATGCGCGAAGGTCGGGATCGAGGAGGAGAATTCGGCGGCGTTGTCATAGACCCCGGTGCGCGACGGCAGCTGGCCGCTCATGAACGAGGCCCGGCCGGGCGCGCAAAGCGGCGAGGCGGTGTAGTTGTTGGCGAAACGCGCCGAGCGGGCGGCGAGCGCCTCGAGATGCGGCACGTGCAGGAAATCCGCCGGGCCGTCGGGGAAGAGCGTGCCGTTGAGCTGATCGACCATGACGATCAGGAAATTGGGTCGTTCGGTGGTCAAGGCAGGCTCCGTCCGCTGAGCTTGGTTTCGAGATAATCTTCGACGAGCGCGATCGCTGTCTGCGCATCGGGCACGCCGTCCTTCAGCGCGCGCCGAATGTAGAGTCCGTCGATCAGCGCCGCCGTCGCTTCCGCAGCGCGGTCCGCTTCGGCCCTCGGCAGAATGCCGGTCAGCCCGCTCATCAGGTTGGAATTGAGCCGCCGCGCATAGATACGAAGCAGCCGCCGCAACTCGGTCGATTTCTGCGCCTCGACATAGAAGGCGAGCCAGGCCGCGATGATCTCCGGCTGGAACTGCTCGTCGGAGAAACTGACCGCAACGACGGCCGAGACGCGCTGGCGCGGTGTCGCGGCGACGCGAAGCGCTCGTCTTGTATCGATGTTGAGCTCGGCAAGGATGTGCCGCATCGTGGCGAAGAGCAGCTCGTCCTTGGCGCCGAAATAGTGATGGGCGAGCGCCGACGACACGCCGGCGCGGCCGGCGATCTCCGACATGGTGACGTCCAGCGAACCGCGCTCGCCGATTGCCGAGATCGTCGCGTCGATCAGCGCCTTGCGGCGCAGCGGTTCCATTCCGATTTTCGGCATGCGAGGGTCCGGTTCGAAGCGAGATTATTTTTTATTGACGCATCAATCAATAAAAAATCGGCATCGGATCAATCGATCGTATCGCTCTGGCCCCATCCCTTGGTCTGGAAAACGGTTCACTATTGAACAATATTGAATGTCATGCCGCGACCGGACGTGCTAGGCTGCGCGGCAGATGGAGGCTGTCATGACCGCATGCATCGTCGGCTGGGCGCATTCGCGTTTCGGCAAGCTCGAAGGCGAGACGCTGGAGGGCTTGATCACCAAGGTCGCCGTGGACGCGCTCGATCATGCCGGGATCGGCCCTGACGATGTCGACGAGATCGTGCTCGGCCATTTCAACGCCGGCTTCTCACCGCAGGATTTCACCGCGAGCCTGGTGCTGCAGGCCGACGACCGGCTGCGCTTCAAGCCGGCGACGCGCGTGGAGAATGCCTGCGCCACCGGTTCGGCTGCGGTGAGACAAGGCGTCCGCGCCATCGATTCCAGCGCCGCCCGCGTCGTTTTGGTGGTCGGCGCCGAGCAGATGACCACCACGCCTGGGCCCGAGATCGGCAAGAACCTGCTGAAAGCCTCCTATCTGCCCGAGGATGGCGAAACGCCGGCCGGCTTTGCCGGCGTCTTCGGCAAGATCGCTCAGGCCTATTTTCAGCGCTATGGCGACCAGTCGGATGCGCTCGCCATGATTGCCGCCAAGAACCACAAAAACGGCGTCGAAAATCCCTATGCCCAAATGCGCAAGGATTTCGGCTACGAGTTCTGCCGTCAGGAAAGTGAGAAGAACCCCTTCGTCGCCGGTCCGCTGAAGCGCACCGACTGCTCGCTGGTCTCGGATGGCGCTGCGGCGCTCGTCCTCACCGACACCGCGACGGCGCTGAAGATGCGGCGCGCCGTGACCTTCCGCGCCAATGAGCACGTCCAGGATTTCCTGCCGATGTCGAAGCGCGACATCCTTGCCTTCGAGGGCTGCGAGCGGGCCTGGGAACAGGCGCTGAAGAAGGCCGGCGTCACGCTCGACGACCTCTCCTTTGTCGAGACGCATGACTGCTTCACCATCGCCGAGCTTATCGAATACGAGTCGATGGGCCTGGCGAAGCCCGGCGAGGGCGCGAAGCTCGCGCTGGAGGGCGTCACGGCCAAGGACGGCCGGCTGCCGGTCAATCCGTCCGGCGGGCTGAAGGCCAAGGGCCATCCGATCGGCGCCACCGGCGTCTCCATGCATGTGCTCACCGCCATGCAGTTGACCGGCGAGGCCGGCGGTATTCAGGTGCCTGGGGCAAAACTCGGCGGCATCTTCAACATGGGCGGTGCTGCGGTGGCCAACTACGTTTCCATCCTCGATCGGATCAGGTAGAAGCGGCCCGCATCAAAGCGCCGCCGCCGGCGCGCGCGTGCGGGAGGCAGCATGGCAAATCCGGTTCTGGTCGAAGTCACGCGCGGCGCGGTGGTCGAAAGCGCCCATCGGGGCGCGGTTTCTGTCTTCGACGCCGACGGCAAGCCCGTCTGGGAGATCGGCGATACGGCGCGACCGGTGTTTCCGCGCTCGGCGGTGAAGGCGATCCAGGCGCTGCCGCTGCTCGAATCCGGTGCTGCCGACGCCTACGGCTTCGGCGATCGCGAATTGGCGCTGGCCTGCGCCTCGCACTCAGGCGAGCAGGCGCATGTCGAACTGGCGCAAGCAATGCTCGCCAAGGCCGGTCTCGACAAGACGGCGCTCGAATGCGGCGCGCACTGGCCGTCGAGCCACGTTGCGACGATCGCGCTGGCGCGCACCGGCAGCGCGCCCAACCCGCTCCACAACAATTGCTCCGGCAAGCATGCCGGTTTCCTCTGTACCTGCGTTTATTCCGGCATTGCCCATGGCGGCTACGTCAAGGCCGGCCATGCGCTGCAGGAGATGGTGCGCGACGCGATGCAATCGGTGACCGGCGCCGCGCATGATGTCGACCATTGCGGCACCGACGGCTGCTCGATCCCGACCTATGCCGTGCCGCTGAAGAGCTTTGCGCTGGGCTTTGCGCGTATGGCGACGGGCGGGGGCTTTGCGCCCGAACGCGCCAAGGCGGCGAAGCGCCTGCTCTCGGCCTGCATGGCCGAACCGTTCCTGGTGGCCGGCACCGGTAAGGCGGACCTCGCGCTGATGCGGGCCGCGCCCGGCCGCATCTTCGTCAAGACCGGCGCCGAGGGCGTCTATTGCGCGGCCTTGCCCGAGCTCGGTCTCGGCATCGCCTTGAAATGCGATGACGGCGCCAGCCGCACCTCCGAGGTGATGATCGCCGCCGTGCTGGCCAAGTTGCTTCGCAGCGACGAAGCGCTCGCGGCAAAGCTTGCCGAGCTCGCCCATCCGCCGGTTGAAAGCCGTATCGGCGCCAAGGTGGGCTTGCTGCGGCCGACTGCGGCGCTGGCCTAACTGACCTTGTTCCGCTCGACGGTCAGATGCGCGTAGCCGGTAAAGGTTGATCTTGCCAGATCGCCCGTCACCGGATTGGCCCAGCGCTGGCCGATGATGGCGCCGTTCTGCGCGGCGTCGATGATATTGTCCGAAATGACGGCGCTGCCGGAACCCTCGACGACGCTGACGACGATGCCCGTGCCGGACTTGCGGATGATGTTGCCCGTTGCAACCACGTTGCGCAGATAAGGTCCCCAGCCGAGCTGCATGCCGTAGAGGGGCGCGTTCTCCACGACATTGCCGCAGACGGAGGTCTCGGCCTCGGCGCTGATGCCGACGCCGAAGCCCGGCGGGTCGGCGGTGTAGGGGCCGACCGTCGAGAGGTTGCGCACGATATTGTTCGAGCACACGGCGATGCGGCCGCCTTCGTTGAAGTTTACGATCGAGATGCCGTTGGCGGCACCGTCGACCAGATTGTTGCTGAGGATCGCGCCCTCGAAGGAGAATTCCGAATAAATCCCCGTCTCGCCCGAGCGCGAGCAGGTGTTGCCGGTGATCTGCAAATTGCTGGAGCTGTTGGCGCGGATCGCCGAGAAGGCGCAGTCCGACACGACGTTGGCGGAGATAATGACATTGCCGGCGCGGAAGGCGTTGATACCGTTGCCGTTCTGGCCGGTGCCGCCGCTCCTCGCGCCGATGCGCTGAACGCGGTTGCCGCTGACGATGGTGCCGTCCTCCGCCTGCTGCCAGCGATGCACCAGAATGCCGCCATTGGCGCAATCTGAGACGGTATTGCCCGAGATCTCCAGCCCGCCGGCCTCGACCGAATAGATGCCGGCGTCTGCCGCGCCCGAAACATCGCAGCGCCCGATGCGGCCTGAAACATGTTCCAGCGCCAGCCCGTTCTTGCCGCTGCCTGTGACCTGGCAATTGTCGATGGCGAGATGCGCGACGCGGCGCAGATCGAGCAGCCCTTGCGTATAGTCGGCCAGCCAGCGGTTGCTGCCGTCCAGCACCAGCCCGCTGAGCTCGATATGTTCGGCCTGGTCGGCCATCATCAGGTGGCCGTTGCCGCCATAGACGATGCGGGTCGCGCCCGGGACGCCCGAAAGGCGCACGCGGGCAGGCAGCTTCAGGTTGGAGACAAGATAGGTCCCGGGCGGCAGAAACACCGGCGCATCGCGGTCGCTGGCGTCGCCGAGCATCTTGGCGAAGGCCTTGCTCTGGTCGTCCAGCGCGCCCGGCTGCAAGCCGATTTCGATTGCATTGATCGAGCCGCGCATCGTGGCCTTCTCGATGCCGGGCAGCATCTTCGCCGATGCCTTGCCGGCAAAGAGGCCGGCAGCGGCGAGGCCGGTGGTGCGGGCAAGCAGCGTTCGTCTGTTCAACATCGGCACAGGTCCTGGCGTTTCAACCGCTCCGTCGCAGGAATCGTGCCAAGGCCAGCTCGCAGGCAAACCGCTTGTGCAGTTGCCTGACCAAGCTTAAGTTCATGTTATGAGTAGAGCTTTCACCCGCGAGGAAGACAGCGAAAACGCCATTGCCGGTGTCGGCGAACGGCCGATCAGCCCGCACCGCAATTTGGTAACGGAGCGGGGACTCGCGATGATCGAAGAGAACCTCTCCGAATTGCGAGATCAGATGGCCAAGGCCGAAAGACGCGGCGATCGCGAGCGCCTCGCAATAGTGTCCCGCGACCTGCGCTACTGGACCGCGCGGCGCGAGAGCGCGGAGCTTTCGGTGCCGGAGTCCGGCAGCAATGTGGTCCGCTTCGGCATGGGCGTCACATTGGAAAACGGCGACGGCAAGAAGGTCCACTGGCGCATCGTCGGCGAGGACGAGGCCAACCCGTCGAAAGGCAGCATCTCCCATGTCTCGCCGATGGCGATGGCCCTGTTCGGCAAGAAGGTCGGCGAGGTCGTTGCCGTCAACGGCAAGGAGTGGGAGATCGTCAAGCTTTCGGACAAGGCCGAGAACTAGGCCTTGAGCTTGACTGTATGGTCGCGGAAAAACGCCGCGGCTCCGGTCTCATCGATTTCGCCGGCGGCGACCATCATCACCAACTGGATAACATCCTGCTGTTCGGCTTCTACGCTTAACCCGTTGAAATAGAGAAACAAATCGGCCGCGGCAAAAGCCGTGCGCTTGTTCCCGTCGACGAAGGGGTGGTTCTTCGCACTGCCGAAGAGGTAGGCCGCCGCGAGTTCACAAAGATCGGGCTCGCCATACACTTCCTTCTGTTGGGGGCGGGGGCAGATTCTAGCAAGCCCTGGTCGCGTATACCGGCGGCTCCGCCGTGGAGGCGCAACTGCTCAGCGTGCATCGCCTCCACGAATTCTCGCGAATGATGCTCGGTCATTTAGCGAGCGCGCGGTAGGCAACCTCGTATTTCTTCATCCGTTCGCGCGCGATCTTCATCTTACGCTCGAATTCTTCGGCAGAGTCTTCAAGACGGCGCAAGCGCAGCTCCTGGCCCTCCTGAACGACGATGACGTTGTCGCCCGCCTTCAGGTTTAGCCGGTCGAGAAGCTCTTTCGGCAAAATCAGACCTTCGGAGTTGCCAATCTTTCGAATGGTGATGTTCCTGGTAGGTCGTCCTGTTGCAACGGCAATTATAACTGGAGGGCCTGTTGTTGCAACGGAAATTATAACAACCGATTGGGAACTACTGACATGGTCGCCATCAAGAAGCGGGTTGAGGACGGGATCCTCTTCCTCTCTCGATTGGCGCATTAGCTGTGCCGATAAGCCTTAGCGACGAGTTGCGTTTGACCAGTTCCCGACACAGGGTATTCACTCGACCGACAGTAGCCTGTCCATCAGCCTGTCCGCCGCTTGCGGGATGACGGTCCCCGGCGGGAAGATTTCGGCCGCCCCAGCCTTCAGCACCGCGTCGTAATCCTGTGGCGGGATGACGCCGCCGGCGACGATCAGCATGTCGCCATGGCCGAGCTTCCTCAGCGCCTCCTTGAGCTCGGGGATCAGGGTCAGATGTCCGGCCGCGAGCGAGGACGCGCCGATCACGTCGACATCATGCTGCACCGCCAGCTTTGCGATCTCCTCCGGCGTCTGGAACATCGGTCCGACGGTGACGTCGAAGCCGAGATCGGCAAAGGCGCTGGCGATCACCTTCTGGCCGCGATCATGGCCGTCCTGGCCCATCTTGGCGACCAGGATGCGCGGCTTTGCACCGAACTTCTTCTCGAAGGCTTCGAGCTTTTCCTTGAGCCGATCGACCGCCGGATTGTCGCCGAGCGCGTCGCGGTAGACGCCGGAGATGGTCTGCACGGTGGCTGCATGGCGCCCGAACACTTTCTCCAGCGCCAGCGAGATCTCGCCGACGGTCGCATTGGCCCGCGCCGCGCGGATCGCGAATTCGAGCAGGTTCTCGCCGCTTTCAGCCGCGCGGGTGAGGGCGGTTAGCGCATCCTCCAGGGCCGCGACGTCGCGCGTGCCTTTGAGCCGCTGCAGCTTCGCCAATTGCCGGGCCTTGACCTCGGCATTATCGATCTTCAGCACATCGACCTCGATATCGGCTTCCGGGCGATGCGCATTGACGCCGACCAGCACCTGCTCGCCGGAATCGATGCGTGCCTGGGTGCGCGCCGCCGCTTCCTCGATGTGCAGCTTCGGAATGCCTTTCTCGATCGCCGCCGCCATGCCGCCGAGGTTTTCGACCTCCTCGATATGAGCGAGCGCGCGGGCCGCCAGATCATGTGTCAGCCGCTCGACATAGGCCGAGCCGCCCCACGGGTCGATCATGCGCGTGGTGCCGGATTCCTGTTGCAGGATGAGCTGCGTGTTGCGGGCAATGCGGGCCGAATGGTCGGTTGGCAGCGCCATCGCCTCGTCGAAGGAATTGGTGTGCAGCGACTGGGTATGTCCCTGCGTTGCCGCCATCGCCTCGATCATCGTGCGGGTGATGTTGTTGTAGGGATCCTGCGCCGTCAGCGACCAGCCCGATGTCTGGCAATGGGTGCGCAGCGACAGCGAGCGCTCGTCCTTCGGCGCAAAATTCTTCTTCATCAGGCTCGACCAGAGCAGCCGCGCGGCCCTGAGCTTGGCGACCTCCATGAAGAAGTTCATGCCGATCGCCCAGAAGAAGGAAAGGCGCGGCGCGAACCGGTCGATGTCGAGACCCGCGGCGACGCCGGCGCGCGCATATTCGATGCCGTCGGCAATCGTATAGGCGAGTTCGAGGTCGGCCGTCGCGCCCGCCTCCTGCATATGATAGCCGGAGATCGAGATCGAATTGAATTTCGGCATGTGCCGCGAGGTATAGGCGAAGATGTCCGACACGATCCGCATCGAAGGCTTCGGCGGATAGATGTAGGTGTTGCGGACCATGAACTCCTTCAGAATGTCGTTCTGAATGGTCCCGGAGAGATCCTTCTGCGCGACACCCTGTTCCTCCGCCGCCACGATATAGAGCGCCATGATCGGCAGCACGGCGCCGTTCATGGTCATCGACACCGTCATCTCGTTGAGCGGAATGCCGTCGAACAGCTGGCGCATGTCGAGGATGGAATCGATCGCCACGCCCGCCATGCCGACATCGCCGGCGACGCGCGGATGGTCGCTGTCATAGCCGCGATGGGTCGCGAGGTCGAAGGCGACCGACAGGCCCTTCTGGCCGGCCGCGAGGTTGCGCCGGTAGAAAGCGTTGGATTCCTCCGCCGTCGAGAAGCCGGCATATTGCCGGATCGTCCAGGGCTGCTGGACATACATGGTCGGGTAGGGGCCGCGCACGAAGGGCGGCAGGCCCGGATAGGTGTCGAGATTGGCCAGGCCCTTGAGGTCGGCCTGCGTGTAGAGGTGTTTCAGGGCGATGCCTTCCGGCGTCATCCGCTGGCCCTTGAGCTCGACCGGCGCGCGGCGCGGCGCCGACCAGCCGATCTGGCTGAAATCCGGGATCATGAGCCGGCTCCGATCGACTGATCGATGCGAACTGGAAACAGCGGCTCGCAGGTCGCCACGCCTTCTGTCAGCGCGGGCCGGCGTTCGGCTTTCAATGTCTCGACGGGGCGCTCGCTGCCGGTGCGGAACAAGGTGGTGCCGATGATGCCGCGTTCACCGGCCCGATAGTCGGCATTGCGCTTCGCGGCGGCCGTCTGCACACGGTTCTGGATATTGCCCTGCTGCAGGCTGTTGAGCACGCCGCCCTCGGCCTCGATGCGCTGGAATTCTTCCCAGGCCGCCGCGCAAAGACCGTCGGTCAGCGCCTCGACCGCTCCGGAGCCGCTGGCCGGATCGGCCACGTGATGGAGATGGCTCTCATGCGCCAGGATCAGCTGCGCGTTGCGGGCGACGCGGCGCGCAAAACCGGCCGGCAGTCCATGCGCGATGGTATGCGGCAGGATCGAGACGGAATCAGCGCCGCCGGTCGCCGCGGCAAAAGCGGCAATCGCGGTGCGCAGAATGTTGGTTTCCGGATCCGCCATCGCCATCATGCGATAGGAGGTCTCGGCGTGGACGTTCGCCGTCGAGGCCGGGATCGAGCAGGCTTCCTGGATCCGCGCCCAGAGCTTGCGCAACGCCCGCACCTTGGCCATCGACAGGAACTGGTCCTGGTCGACGCTGAGGGCAAAGCCGATATAGGGCGCGGCATAGACCAGCGGCTGACGCGCCTTCTCGAACATCCTGAGATAGGACACGGCGGAAGCCATCATCGTGCCGAGCTCCTGCGCTTCGGTGGCGCCGGCATTGTGGAAGACGCGGCCGTCCGCTTCGAGCAGCACGCCGGGCACGCCCATCGAGAAGAAATGCGCCAGCGATTGCGGCATTGACTCCTGCAGCGCCTCGATCGAGGTGCGCAGCCGTCCGGTGCCGGCGAAGATCGCCGCCGGGTCGATGCCGAAGGAAAGGTTGAGCTTCGCCGGATCGGAGCGGCGCCGGGTCAGGAAGGCGAGCAGCCAATCCGCCACGGCGCGGCTCCACGGATGCGCATCGATGCGCACCTGGACCCGGTTGAGGGGCACGCCGTCGAGCACCGTTTCCAGCGCCTCCGCGGTTCTCGGCAGGCCATAGCCGAAGGCGTTCGGCGCGCCCTCGAAAACCAGCGACAGGCCGGTCGCGCCCTCAGCGATGTCCTGCAGCGCCTGGGCGCTGGCGCGGGCGAGATCGGGATCGTCGATGCGCTGGCTGACGATCCATGGCGACTTCGGATTGGTGCGCACCAGCGGCTCGGCTGTCGTCGAACGCTCGCTGAGCGGCTCGATACGGATGCCGTCATCCGTGTGCGAAACAAGCTTCTCTTCGAAAGCGCCGCCGGCAAGCGCTTTTTCCGCCAGCGCCAGCCAGCGCCTGGCGTCCGGGTTGGGAAGGTCGACATCCCTAGTCAAGGCGCCGGCGCCCATCGCACTCCTCGTCTATCGGCCGCATCAGCCACCAGTCTATGGTCCCCCGCCGCATATCACAATGCGACATCCGTCGCGGTTGTTCCGGCAGCCGCTAACCGATTGCCAAACATGCGCAAAATCGGCAAGCTCAGTAAGGTGATTTCGATGCCAGCGTCAAATTCGAATAGCGCCAAAATTGATGATGGGCATTGTCGCCCGCCGATCGCGTTACTATCCTCCATGAGACCGGGCGTTTTTTGGCGGAAGAGATTGCGGAGACCGGACATATGGCTGACCACAACAGCATCTTCATCGGCGCCAGCCGCAAGCCTGATGATTCCTACCAGCGCGCCGAGGAACTCCTGCTGCGCTACGGCAACCGCCACGGCCTGATTACCGGCGCCACAGGCACCGGCAAGACGGTCAGCCTGCAGGTCTTGGCCGAGGGCTTTTCAAATGCCGGCGTCCCGGTCTTCTGCGCCGACATCAAGGGCGACCTTTCCGGCATCGCCATGATGGGCGCGGCCAAGGATTTCCTGGTCAAGCGTGCAGAGCAGGTGAAGCTCGATCCCTATCAGTTTCAGGAATACCCGGTCATCTTCTGGGATCTGTTCGGCGAGCAGGGTCACCCGATCCGTGCCACCATCTCGGAAATGGGGCCGCTGCTTTTGTCGCGGCTGATGAACCTCACCGAAGCGCAGGAAGGTGTCATGAACATCGCCTTCCGCATCGCTGACGAAGAGGGCCTGCTGCTGCTTGATCTCAAAGATCTGCAGGCGCTGCTCGCCAACATCGCCGAGCGCGCCGACGAGCTCAGCGCACGCTACGGCAATGTCACCAAGCCTTCCGTCGGCGCCATCCAGCGCACGCTTCTGGTGCTTGAGCAGCAGGGCGCCGCGAACTTCTTCGGCGAGCCGGCGCTGCGCATCGCCGATTTGATGCGCACCACCCGCGACGGCCGCGGCGCGATCAGCGTTCTGGCCGCCGACAAGCTGATGATGAATCCCAGGCTCTACGCCACTTTCTTGCTATGGCTGATGTCGGAGCTGTTTGAGGAACTGCCCGAGGTCGGCGATCTCGAGCGGGCGAAGCTGGTCTTCTTCTTCGACGAGGCGCATCTTTTGTTCGAGGACGCGCCGAAGGTGCTGGTTGATCGCGTCGAGCAGGTGGTGCGGCTGATCCGCTCCAAGGGTGTGGGCGTCTATTTCGTCACCCAGAATCCGCTCGACATTCCGGAAAAGGTTTTGGCCCAGCTCGGCAACCGCGTGCAGCACGCGTTGCGCGCCTATACGCCGCGCGAGCAGCAGGCGGTGCGGACGGCGGCCGACACCTTCCGGCCCAACCCGGATTTCGACTGCGCCACCGCGATCACCCAGCTCGCCACCGGCGAGGCGCTGGTCTCGATGCTGGAGGACAAGGGCGTGCCGGCCATGGTCCAGCGCACATTGATTCGTCCGCCGTCGTCGCGGCTCGGGCCGATCACACCCGACGAGCGCCGCAAGGTCCTTGCCGAGAGCCCGGTCGCCGGGCAGTACGATCAAGCGGTCGATCGCGACTCGGCCTTCGAGATACTGCAGAAGAAGACCAGGGAGGCGCAGGAAGCCGAAGCGCAGGCGCAGCAGGCGGGCACCGGCGGCTCGCGCTGGACAATTCCGGGCTTCGACGATGTGTTGGGAGGGTCGGGCCGCCGGTCCTCCAACCGCCAGACAGTGGCCGAAGCCGCGATCAAGTCGGTGGTGCGTTCGGTGGGCTCTTCCGTCGGCCGCGCGATCGTGCGCGGGATACTAGGCAGCCTGGCGCGCGGGCGGTAGCGCCCAACTGAGGCGCGGCAATCATAGGGCAGGGCGCTTGGCTACGGCGAGCCCGATGCCCAGCGCGATCATCGCGCCGCCGGACGCCTCCCGGAGCCGACGTACCATGCCGGACCGGCCTGCCGCGCCTTCCCTGATGCGGCCGGCCGCGAAGGCGACCACGATATCGGCCAGCGTGTTGAGCGTCACCGACACGAAGCCGAGCACCATGAACTGCAAGGCGACGTGGCCGGCGCCGAGATCCACGAATTGCGGAATGAAGGCCAGGAAGAAGGCGGCCGTCTTCGGGTTCAGAGCCTCGACCAGCACCCCTTCGCGAAACGCTCGGCCAGCGCCGACCGCAGGCGTCGGCGCGCCACCTTCCAGCATTGCCTTTGCCTCGCGGCGGGCGGACTGGAAGGTGCGCAAGCCGAGCCAGACGAGGTAGACGGCGCCGATCAGCTTCAGCGCCGTAAAGAGTTCGGCGCTCGCGAGCACGAGGGCGGAAACGCCCAGGCTTCCGGCAAGCACATGAACCATGCCGCCCAGGCCCGTCCCGAAACTGGAGGCGATGCCTTCAGCGCGGCCTCCGGCCAGGGTGCGCGCGGCGACATAGAAGATGCCCGGTCCGGGCGTGATGGCGAGCAGCAGCGCCGCGGCGAAGTACAAGGCGAATTGTGTCAGGTCCGGCATGATCGGCTCGCTGGCAATTGGACTGGGTCGGATGTCAAGACGGGATCAGTTGGGCGACGTCGCGATCCGAAGGCCGGTCGCTCGCTGCTAGACCGGTGGCGACACCGGCGCGATCGGCCGCGTTGCGGTTCTGGCTCATCTTGCGCTTGCCTTGGAGCCGCGTGATCGGCATGCGCAAGCCGACAATGCCTTTGAGTTGCGCCTGGATGAAATCCGGCGGCGCATCCGATACGGACCAAGGCGAGGGGCGTCCGCCTTCATGCAGATTGGTCAGGCGCGTGACGATCTCGAGCAGCCTGTCGGCATCCTCGAAGAATTCGATCGGCCCATAGGCATGAACGGCCAGGTAGTTCCAAGTCGGCACTACCTTTCCGGTCTCTTGCTTGGTCTGATACCAGGCCGGCGTCACGTAGGCGTCGGGGCCCATGAAGATCGCCAGGCTTTCGCCCAGCACCGGTGCGCGCCACTGCGGATTTGCCTTCGCGACATGGCCGTAGATCGTGCCATGCTCGCCCTCGCTCTCGTTGAGCAAAAGCGGCAATGGCGTCGCCTGCGGTCCTTCCGCCGTGGCGGTGACCAGCGTCGCCAGCCGTGCCGCGCGGATCGTCGCCATGAGGCTCTCCCTGTCGTCATCGCGGAAGGCGGGCGGAATGTACATGGCGAAAACTCCTTGCATTGCATGGAAAGATGCAGGAAAGCTGGCTTGCTTGGAACATCCAGTTTTGCAGGTTTTCGATGGTCCAGTTGGAGCAGGAAGGCGTGGCGCGCCGGATCATCGCGGCGATCAAGGCGCAGATCCACAGCGGCGTTTACCGGCCCGGCGATCGGCTGCCGTCGTCGCGGGCCTTTGCCGCCGAATGGGGCGCGTCGCGAACCACGGTGACGGCGGCCTACAACCAGCTCGACGCCGAAGGCTATCTGATCATTCGGCAGGGCGCGCGTGCCATTGTGGCTCCGGGACTGGAGAGGCCGTCAGGGGCGGCTTCCATCGCGGCTGCCTCGCCACGCAACCTCTCGACGTTCGCGCGCAGGCTGCTGGCTCTGCCTTCGCCGGTGGAACAGCAGCCGGCCAAGGTTGCGGATTTCCGCTATGGCGACCTGTCCGGGGCGGACTTCCCGGTCCTGGCTTGGCGACGGGCCTCGAACAAAGCCATTCTGCGGCGCGGCGCACGGTTACGCTATGGCGACCCGCAGGGATCGCTTGTTCTTCGCAGCGCCCTGCAAACCTATCTCTGGCGCGCACGCGGC
The DNA here is from genome assembly GCF_004023325.1 of Mesorhizobium sp. M1A.F.Ca.ET.072.01.1.1. Lineage (NCBI taxonomy): Bacteria > Pseudomonadati > Pseudomonadota > Alphaproteobacteria > Hyphomicrobiales > Phyllobacteriaceae > Mesorhizobium > Mesorhizobium sp. M1A.F.Ca.ET.072.01.1.1. The sequence goes on from NZ_RZSF01000083.1 coordinate 20,775, forward strand.
ATCAGCTGCGCGCCGGACCAGATCGCCGTCGTCAACGGCTCCCAGCAGGGGCTCGACCTCTGCGCGCGGCTGCTGCTCGACCCCGGCGATCCGTTCGTGATCGAGAATCCGGGCTATCTGCTGGCCCGCCATGCCTTCACGGCTGCGGGCGGCGTCGCCGTGCCAGTTGCGGTCGACGCTGATGGGATAAGGACGGATGCGCTGCCGCCGGCCCGTCTGGCTTACGTCACGCCATCGCACCAGTTTCCGCTCGGCGGCGTGCTTTCAGCGACGCGGCGGCATTCCCTCCTGGCCTGGGCCACGGCATCAGGCGCCTATGTCGTCGAAGACGATTACGACGGCGAATACCGCCACGACATCGCCCCCATCCCGCCTCTGCAGACGCTCGATCCAGGCTCGGTCATCTATGTCGGCACGCTGTCCAAAACGCTCTCGCCCACCTTGCGGCTCGGTTATCTCGTCGTCCCCGCCGGCCTGCGCCGGGCCTTCAGCGAGGCAAAGCGCCTGACCGACCGGCATGCTCCGATGCTGGAGCAGGACGTGTTGGCCGACCTGCTGACGAGCGGCGCCTATGAGCGCCACGTCCGCAGCATCCGCAGGAAAAATGCCGAGCGCCGAGAGGTCCTGCTGCAGGCGCTGGCCGATCATATCGGGCCAAAGGTGACTGTTGCTGGGGCCGACACGGGCCTGCACCTCGTGGCCTGGTTGAACGGCATCGATCCTGGATGCGAGCCGGCGATCGTCGCCGACGCACGTGCTGCGGGGATCGGCCTCTATCCGGTATCGCCGCTCTATGATCCGGCCGAGCCGCGGCCCGAAACGACGGGCTTCATCATGGGATATGC
>NZ_RZSF01000084.1:0-21381 GCF_004023325.1 Mesorhizobium sp. M1A.F.Ca.ET.072.01.1.1
CACCCGCGGCCCATAATTCCGGATTGGTAAACCCCCTGGACGCGAAATATTTCCGGAAATCACAGCAGTTGATGTGATGTCCGGAATTATCTGTCGTGGTCCGGAATTAAGTGGGGCCGCTGACGTTGTGTGCGAAGTCGTTTCGGCGCTCGTGTAGAAGCCTGAGCACATCGCTGCCGCACGACATGCCGCGAAGCGTGGTCTCTATCCGCGGAAGACGAATGCTGCCGAAGCCGCTGGTCCCAGCAGCGCAATTCTGGAGCAGGTGGCAAAGCGCGCGAAGGGAGGTGTTCTCACCGTAGATAACAATCGCTTCGTAGGCGTCGGCTCCCTCAACGTTGTGTTCGGCGCCAATCCTCACGCAGTCCTCCCGCGTCGGCTGCCCGATCTCGAAACGCATGCCGATGCGGCTTTCGATCTGATCCACAGCGTGGGTATCACGCCTCGTCCCCGCTAATCGATGAGTGTTGCCGGCAAGCAGCAAAGCGAAACCGCAGTGCTGAAGATGGAGCAGCTCCCGCAAAACAGTGGGTGTAAAGTTCTGATATTCGTCCACCAGCAACGGACGCGTCGGGCCGTAACGGGCGCCCAAAAAATTCATGCAATCCTTCGCCAGATCGTATGTGTGCTTGCTGTCCCTTTGGACGCCGTAGGCGTCATGCAGCATCAGGAACATCGGCCTGATAGCCTTGGTATGCTGCGCAACTTCACAATAGGCAGCTCCGCTTTGGGCGGCTATCCGGTTGAGCGCTACTGTCTTTCCGAGTCCGGCTTTGCCGACCGCAAGCACCGGATATCGCATCTTGACCGCCGTATCGAATGCAGCCCGTACGGTGAACGCGGCGCGGGTTTCTATAAACGTCATCCGACGATCCTCTTCGCCAAGTCCATCTGAACGGCTATGCGGTCGTCTTGTTCGCGTCGGTACTCTTCGGAGGTCGAAGCCCCCTTCGGCATCACGATCCGCGCCGGCCGCTTCGCCGGATCGTAAGAGACGATGCCGACGGGCTCGTTGGGGACCGCGTCAGGCTGGGCTTCGCCGCGTGCGATCAGGCGTGCAGCCACGTCTATATCAGGCGCTGACCGATCGAGGTCACGCACCGCCTGCCGATGCACCTTCGCTTCGGCTGATGCTTTTGCGCCGCGCTTGTCGAGCGGATGGAACTCGACATCGGGAAAGGCTATGCCGACTCGTTCACCATAGCGGTCAAGCAGCAGCAACTCGGCCGGTGTGTGATAGGCCGGCACACGGACCCAAATTTTCTCGGACTGGTAAGCTTGCAATTCCGGGCATGTCCAATGACGGCCACCGACCGATATCGCACCCTGAATAACCGACCGCTCTTCGGTTCGCGCACATGCCGCGCGCACTTCATCGCGCCTCATCGCAGTCGGCGCCCATCCCGCCTCGAGGTGTTTGCGGAACGTGGCTTCAGGGGAGAGACCTTTGAGTGCGCTCTTCTTGCCCTGCGCAGTGTGATTATAGGTGCGCACGAAGCCTTCTATGGCTGGCACCACATCTTCGAACGCGCCGAACGGAGCGACCGTCCTGCCGATCGCCTCCTGCTTCTTGCTCATTCGGTTGCCGCCGATGTGGCCGCGCGCCGTGCTGAAATAGCGCGTCTCCAGGTCGCCGAATAAACGCTCAATCGGCTTTGCGGAGGCGTTGTAGGGCAAAGCATTAATGACGTGGGTTGATCGGGGCGGGCCATGGAAGCCCGGCACGGTAAGCTGCATTGCATCGTCCAAAAAGGCGGCGAAGCCGAATTCTTTGCCGTTGTCGACATAGAGCGACTGCGGCATGCCCCACGCTTCGATCATGGCCGCGAAGACTTCAATCACGTCGCGGTTTTGCACGCCGCCACGCCTTTCGAAAAAATCAGCCCTATCCAGAGGCGCTGGGTCGCCCAGTCTAAGAAGCCGATCAGCCTAGCAGTGGCGAGAGTGCCGTCAGGACGAGTGAGGTGAATGTCGACAGGATGAACATCGCCGACCACCAGCTCCATCGGCTGCATGCAGGCGACGGTGCGCCGGATGCGCGGCCGGCGATCATCATAAGCCTTATGGTCGCGCTTAAATCGGTGGACGTTTCGGAAGTGGAGTTCCACTGAGACGAGGTCGGTTGGGATAGAACAGGCGCGCTCCAGCACGTTAAGATCGCCAGGACGGAAGCCCCAGGCTCGAGTCGCGTCGATCAGAAACTTCTCGGCTTCTTGCAGGGTGTGGCCCCACGACATGCCGCCTTTGAGCAGGCCGCGGATTTCCTGCTTAAGGTCTTCCGCGATTTTCGCCTTGGTAGATGCGTCGAACGGGACCAGCTTGTCCCACCTCCGGCTTATGACGACACGCTTCTTGCCCCTGTCCGATCGACCATGCCGTCCGACCTTCATGCCTTCGTCAAAGCGTGCGGCATGGCGCTGCAGCGTCCGCAAGGAATAGCTGACCGCCCTACCCCCCAGTTTCGCGTTGGCTTGTCTGCCAGCTCGGCCAGGGCGTCGGTGCGGCCAGTCGAGGTGGCTGGATATTGAAGCGCTGGCCTCAGGTGATCGAGCCACCATGTGTGCTCTGCCGTCCTGCCAGCGATTGATTTCGAGTGGTTCTCAACGAGGGTTTGAGAGACCTTTAAACGGTGCTGGTATTCCAGCGGCAGGGACGTGGAATTCACCTGATATTGCTCTCCGGCGTTCCCGCCGCGCCGACCATTGACCTTCCGCACTTCGAGCGGATTCTTTCGCCAGCGACGCCGACGAAGAGCGCGATGAGCGACTTGTCTCCTAATGCCGACCAGCTCAGCAAACTCAACTGTAGACAGCCACTCACCCATAGCTAGCAACCTGGCATCGATGCGGGGCAATTCCTGAGGCGGGGATATGCTACATCGCGAGCGTGTAGGCTATTTGAAGATCGTCCGAGACCACCTCGCGGAGGCAATATCAATGTCAGCCCCCGGCGAGAAGATTAAGCCCTGCAATAGCGCTCCGCCGAGAGGTGCGAGCGCCGCTCGCTCGATGAGGGTTACCAAACCTGTCGCTGGGGTTACCAATGCGCGTATTTGGTGGCCTTAGGTTACCAATCGGGGCCATAATAACCTCAATCAAAACATCTCCTTAAGGCCAGTCGGGAATTGATTGTCGTTGGGGCACATTGGTAACCTCTTGTCCGAAGGGCATTGGCAACCTCTTCGGGCGAAAGCAGCGCGATATCATCCACTTAGCAGTCCGGCCAACGACAGATAATTCTGGACTCTAGCCCCTGCCGACGACAGTTAATTCCGGACGCCATACCAGTCTGCCTTTTATGCGACTTTCGAAGCACAAAGGGCGAACATTGAAAGGGCGAGGTCCAGTTCCGGTGATCATAGCAACGGCTGAAAGGGGCCGTTTCCGGATAGTCGGCTTCCGGTCAGGATATGTAACAAGCCGACGTTCAGCTACCGATCCCCATCATCGCCGTCCAACAATTGGGACAAAATCATATGGATTTCAGCGACAGAGCGACTTTCGAACCCTGATCACGCTTGCTTGCGGGTCAGGTTGGCCACACTGCGATGGTCGGCTAACGCAAAATTGATCTCCATCTTGGATTGACTTCAAAGAGGCGCAGCAAATTCCTTCTAATCAAGAGAGATGGAGGAAGGAATGGCTGAAGAGGTCAATCCAAATAAACCTGCTGAGGCTGTGGCCGCACTTGCCACGACCGACGGTGTGGCCCGAGGGCCCATTACTATCGATCAATTCTGGGATGATAATCCGCTAATTATGCCTTGGATGACACAATATCTTCCAGGGAATCGCATGTGGAAAGATGTATTTTTCGGCGTATACAACGCATTTTTTACCACCGTCGTAGTAGTTATTCTGTCAAATGTATTCTTTTTTCCTGATAAAGTGGTTATCGCTCCTGGTATTATTTTAATATTCTGGAATTCATATCTTTTGGCAAAGCTCAATACGCGAATGACCCGTGCACAGGGAAAATTCCTTAAAGCCAAGCTGAATGCGAGACCCTTTTCCGAAAGGGTTCGGGACGGAGTGCAGGGAATCAACGAATGGTTGAACTCTTAAATCGGAGGCCAACATGCAGAGGCTGTCAAAGTTGCTTTGTTTCGTCTCCGGCATGCTGATGGCCGGCGTCGCCCAGGCGGGGCAAGCGGAACGGGCCTACAAAAGAGGAGACTACGCAGCGGCTGTCTTGTTGTGGAGCGTCCTGGCTAACACCGGTGATCCCATGGCACAGGACAATCTTGGCACTGCTTACGCCGAAGGGCACGGTGTCACACAGGATTACCTCCAGGCTGCCGCTTGGTACCGTAAGGCAGCGGACCAAGGTGACGCCCAGGCAGAGCACAATCTCGCCTACCTTTACGACCGTGGGCTAGGCGTCAAGCAGGACTATACCGAGGCCGCAATTTGGTATCGCAAAGCAGCCGATCAGGGATTAGCGGACGCTCAAACCGATCTCGGGCTGCTTTACAGATATGGAACAGGCGTCCCGCAGGACTACAGAGAAGCCGCCACCTGGTCCCGTGAGGCAGCCGACCAAGGAACGGCCGTTGCCCAATACTTTCTGGGATTGGCCTACCTCAAAGGTCAAGGAGTCGCCCAGGATTATGCTGAAGCAATCGCATGGTATCGCAAAGGGGCGGAGCAGGGAAACGCCCTGGCGCAGCACGATCTTGGCGTAGTGTATGCGAAGGGACTGGGCGTTACGATTGACTACGCCCAAGCCGTTTCTTGGTTCCAGAAGGCTGCGGACCAGGGAAATGCGGCTGCTGAGTACGACCTTGGTGTTTCGTACTACAAGGGGCTAGGGGTTCCCTTAGACTATGTGCAGGCCGTCTCTTGGTTCCAGAAGGCTGCGGACCAGGGGAATGCGGGTGCTGAGTACAACCTTGGAGTGGCATACTTCGGTGGCTATGGCGTGAAGCAGGATACTGCCCACGCTCTCATTTTGATTCGCAAGGCTGCTGATCAAGGAGATGCCACTGCAAAGGCCTATCTTATCAGGTTGGAGCCGCCCGCAAAAAAGGCCTAAGACTCGCTAATCCTTTCCCGAAAGGATTCGGATCGGCGTAGAAATCAATGATTGGTTGAATCCGTTGCATCGGCCCAAATATTGGGTCAACACGGCCTAGCTTCTGGATAGGCGTATTTCCAAGCGGTCATTCATGAATTTTATGATATTTGTTGTATGTATATTAAACGATATCAATATTGATAAATGGAAAATTATAGAGAATATAAAATAGCCAACCATCTTTTGCGTATCTTGCTTTATAGATAGAAAGTACACCAACGAAAAAATAGTGAAAAGTAAAAACGGATATGATATCCAAGTGCCGCTGTTAATGAATGACCCTCGTACAAAGCTGCCTTTTTCATTCTCAGAGTAGCGACCTTTGAAGGTGGTTATATTTTTATAAGTGCCAGCCTCAATCCAAAACTTTTTACCATAATTATCTACAGTAACCCTGCTCACCAATTCGCCGTGTTTTTCTTTCGCCTCAGAGAGTCGAGATAGCAGGCTGGTTTCTGGACATTCGCATATCAAATTCTCCGATATTCTCGGGAACACCAAAGTTCTTAGGAAATAGGCAAAGCGTGGCGTTTCCATAGCACCGCAGGGCTCATTTTGCGAAATCCGAGGGTCTCGCATGAAATTCCAATTCGAAGCTACGATTCCGCATCCGAATTTTGCAATACCCCAGCGACTAGAGTTTCCGCCTTTTCCGGTAGGCCCGCCAGTGACGAATGCCTCCCGGCGCTACCATACCCAGCGGCCCGAGCAGTGGCAGCCCATTGGGTCAGCAGCCTCCGTAGCGTGCCACGGCAAACAGTGTAAATCTCCTCTTTTATAGGCCTGTTCCGATTGCCCCGCATGGGCGACGTTAATGTAGGACAACGTCTTGATGGTGTGTCCGCCTGCCTTTTTTGCCGGCATGGCAAGGTCCACTTTTTTTGCCGCGCCCAATCCAACCATTACAGGGTCTGCTTTCGGGCAAAGCACACGTAGGCCTGAACGGCGCAATAGAGGCGCAAAGCTGCCGTTCGCGTCCTGAGGAGCTATGTCGCATTCGGCTCAAAAAGGAGAATGGCAATTAGAGTCGGAGAAGGAAGCTAATCGCTCAAATATTCGTGCGGGAAAGCAAACAATCCACTATTCGCTTGATCTATCGGTCAATCTGCACAAATAGCAGGTCCATCCACCAATCAATCAAGAGGGAAAACACCAACACCATGTCCGATGAGCCTCACGATAATGCCGATCTTGTGTCACTCGCAGCTGATATCGTTTCCGCCTATGTGTCGAACAATTCGGTGCCGGTGGCAGAACTGCCAAAGCTGATCGGCGACACCCATGCGGCCCTTCGTGGGCTTGGCATGGCTGCAGCAGAACCTTTGGCCAAACAGGAGCCGGCTGTCTCGATCAGGAGATCTGTGACGCCCGACTTCATCATCTGCCTGGAAGACGGCAAGAAGTTCAAATCGTTGAAGCGGCATCTCAGAACACATTATAATCTGAGCCCAGAAGAATATCGGCAGAAGTGGAACCTGCCAGCCGATTATCCGATGGTCGCGCCGAACTATGCCGCCACCCGCTCTGCCTTGGCGAAGGCGTCTGGACTTGGGCGTCCGCGCGCAAAGCAGCCGGCTCTGGCGGCGAAACCAACGCGGGCGCCCCGCGCCGCCGCGGCTGCAACGGCTGCAGCGACGGCAACATCTCCGGTTAAGAAAACGCGCAAAGTTGCCGCCAAGGCCTAGACGGGTCCCGCAGTTTACTGTTCAGCGCTGGGGCGGACGTGAGCAGAGAAGCCCCTTCCGGCGGACGGGGCTTCTCTGTATTGGGCCGACCTCACTCGGCTGCGCGGGCGAGACCGGATGAGCGAAAACTCGCCCTCAGCTTCGGTCTACCAGGCCTCGCGTAGATCGGAGCGGGGAGGCTTGGATCATCGAGCTTGACGGAGTGGTAGTCGCGGCCTTCGCGCGACGTCTTCTTGCATGCCGCACCGAACTCGGTGGCGCTGGCGAGGATGCGGTAGTACGGACCCTTGTCATTGTCGCCCTCGGCAGCCCCCTCGGCGACAGTGCTTCAGGGGCTTGGCGGAAGGTCGGGGGCCGCAGTCGCCGGGAACCATGGGCTCAGGCGACGTGGGTGAGAACCACGGTTTGCGCCGTCTCTGGATTCAAGGCAGGATCTCCGAGTGCCGAAGTCAAAAATAACGCGCGAGAGCGGTATTCCTGATTCCCCTAAAGCTGTGCAATAAGGCGAGCGTTCCAATCAACGCAAGAGGGGATGGCATACATGGCAGTAAACACCAATGACCTGGCGGAGCGTCTTGCTACGGGACACGGCCTGTCGAAGGCGCAGGCTAAGACTGTAGTTGAGGATGTGCTGAAAGGAATTACCGAAGCTGCCGCCAAGGGCGAGGAAGTGTCTCTGAACGGCTTCGGCAAATTCAAGGTGCAGAACAAGCCGGCGCGCGAGGGACGCAACCCGTCGACCGGGGCCACAATCAAGATCGCCGCATCGAAAAAGCTGGTGTTTCAGCCCGCCAAGGCCCTCAAGGATACTGTGAACAACGGCTGACGTTCCTGCAAGACAAAGGGCTGTCGGCGATAGCCTCACGTAATCAGTCCAGTCTTTCGTCAACGGCGACAAGTCAAAGTGGGCGTGCCTCGATATTGCAGGTATCGTGCTTTCGAGGTCTCGGCAGCGCTCATCAGCGCGGCCGAAAATTTAGTCGATCGGATCGAGGAGGTGCCGTTGCCGTCAAACCGGCTTCGGCTTTGCCTCATTCGGCAGCGATGTGGAGTGATCCTGCTTTCGTCAGCCATACCACCGCCATCAGACGGGTCGAAGTCCGCTTCTCGCGAAGGCGCAACCAGTCCCTCTCTTCGGTTACCGGCTCGACGGCTCCGTCAATCGTGCCGGTGCCGGACCTGCCGGACGACAGCCTCGTTTACCTCCTGGGCAGCCGCTATTGCGAGACCGACCGCCTCAGCCAAATTGCTTGGGATATTTTCGGCGCCGTTGCTCTGGGATGGGGCCGCGTGCAGGCGATCTGCGACTTCGTCCACAATCACATCCGATTCGACTATATGCAGGCCCGCTCGACGCGAACGGCCTTCGAGGCCTCACGAGCGTGTCGGCGTCTGTCGCGATTTCGCGCACCTTGCCGTCACGTTCTGCCGCTGTCTCAATATCCCCGCCCGCTACGTGAACGGCCATCTAGGCGACATCGGCGTCCCGGTCGTCGATCCGATGGATTTCAGCGCCTGGATCGAGGTCTTCCTCGATGGTCAGTGGCATACCTTCGATCCGCGCAACAACACGCGGCGGATTGGCAGGATCGTTGTCGCGCGTAGCCGCGACGAGGCATCCCGTTGATCAATTCGTTCGGTCCGCATGTCCTGAAGGGGTTCGGTCTGGACTTATGAAGTGCCGGGACCGACTGGGTGACAGGTATTCTCGGACGAGCGGTTATGTAGCGTGAAAGAGCGGAACCCTTCCTGCCCAGCGCTGCGACCGCCTTGGACGGCGTGCAGCGCTCTACCTTACCGGGCGTCGCGTAGCGCACGGAAACGACTGGGCCACGTGCCGATCTTTCATTTGGCAGTCCAGCCGTGTCTATTATTGTGCAGTGCAGCAACGTTATTGCTGCAAGTGCGTTGCCTACGATCCCGTGCACTTCCGGGCGCCAAACAGGGACAGCCATATTGCGAAAAATCTCCGATACAATCGCGCGCCTGAGCGCGTTGCGCGCGCAACGCCCCACTCATGGCCCAGGCCCTAGAGGACAAGACCGTCTCCAGGCTTTGACCGACTTCGGGTCCAATCCGGGAGCGTTGAAAGGCAGATTCCACCTTCCGCTCGACTTGCCGACGAATGCGCCACTCGTTGTCGTCCTCCACGGCTGCACTCAGGATCCCGCCACATACGACCATCATTCCGGATGGTCAGAGCTTGCCGACGAGGCCGGCTTTGCCCTGCTTTTTCCCGAGCAGCAACGTGCCAACAATCCGAACCTTTGCTTCAACTGGTTCGAGCCTGCCGACACCCAGCGCGGTACGGGCGAAGCGCTTTCGATACGCCAGATGATCGAGGCGATGGTCCTCGCCAAGGGGATCGATCGAAAGCGCATCTTCGTCACCGGCCTCTCGGCCGGCGGCGCGATGGCGGCGGCCATGCTGGCGACCTACCCGGAAGTGTTTGCAGGTGGCGCCATCATTGCCGGCATACCCTACGGCAGCGCGACGACGATCCCGCAGGCGTTCGAGCGCATGCGCGGCCGTGGCGGTCCGTCGGGAAAGGAACTGCAACGGATCCTTCGTCATGCTTCTGACCATAGGGTACCGTGGCCGAGGATTTCGATCTGGCAGGGCACGGCCGACCAAACAGTCGCGCCATCCAACGCGGACGCCGTCGCGGCACAATGGCTGGGCGTTCATGGATTCGACAAGAAGACGCCGACGCATTCGGAAACGGCCGGCAGGCTTGCGAAGCGGGTCTGGCGGAATGTCGGGGGTGAGGCAATGATTGAGATCAACATGATTGCCGGAATGGGACACGGTACGCCGATCCGCGATGGCCTGGGCAGTCCAGGCCCTTTCATGCTCGATGTCGGCATCTCGTCCACGCGCGAGATCGCGCGTTTCTGGGATATCGATGCGACGCAGACGAATGGTTCGATGCGATCGAATCTTAATATGGAGGCCGAAAGGCCGTCCTCCCGCTCGTCGTCGCCGACCGCGGAACAGGCGCTGGCAAAATTTCCCATTCCGTCAGCCCGCAACATATCCGCGCCTCGACCCGAGTCGGACCCGCATGGCATACAGGCCGTCATCGAAGATGCCCTACGAGCGGCGGGTTTGATGCGTTAGCATGATAGCGCGATCCTAAACGGCCGTGGTTTCTTGAAGCCACTGCACCATCAATGGTTCTAATGCCGGCCGAACGTTGGACTTCAGTCGCAAAACTGTTAGTTGCGAGTCCGCTCATATGGATGCAGGATCAATGCACCCCACCTTCAAGCGGTGGGTGGCCCGACCCGCGACATCCTGTGTCACCTAGATTAAGCGGGCCGGGCCGCAGAGGTTCCTGGGGGTGGCCGATGCGTTCTCAGCCTAACAGTGTTCTCGGACCCGACGACATGGCGATGCTCGAAAGAGTGCTCCAGAAGCTCCTCCCAGAAAGTGCAGACACCGCCGAAAGGGAATGGCTGGGTAGCCTGTTGATCGCGGCCTTCCAGAACGGGACGACAGACGAGGCGGCGCTGGTCGCCACGATGGATAGGAAAGCCAAACCGTAACCTGCGTCTCCCTGCCGGGCGCGTCTCAAATGGCGCAGCTTGAGGAATTTCGCTTCCCGTACCAGCGAATTCCAATCTGTGCCGATCAACTTGATCAGGCCCCGCGCCTCCCGCTCGCCTGAGGGTCGAAACGGGCTCCCGGGGGGAGCGCCCAGCGCGGCGGTGAGCCTCGTGCCGGAGGCACACGCCGCGACACTTAACCGGGACACCTGTAGGAATGTTCCCTTCCGCCCGATGCGACCGAAGTCGGATGGTCTGACGCTTTGGTCCGTGCGGCGAAACCAAATGCTTGCTACAGCATTGCATGGAGCCGGTGAGGAAATGCGTCACCTTCCTCGTCGGCAGCAGCTAGATCAATGCCCGCCATCCCGTTGCCTGGGATGACGGGCATCGTCTTGACTAGGGCAGTCTTTGTGCCCTGTCGAACATTAGCATCTGCTTGACGAACCTACTGGCCGCGTCGGAGTTGTATCGACATGGCAAAGGGCATCAACATCGGCGACGAGGTCGCGATCACGGCGAAAGTGCGCCGTCGCGCAACGGAGGACCGGGTCAGCGTGTCAATCCCATCCTACGGCCAGCCTCATTCGATCGTTGATCGGATCTTGAAGGTTAAGCAGGGCCAGGAGATCGAGCTCCGAGGCGATGTCACCCGCGTAGACGAAGGCAAAGTGACCATCAACTTAGGCGTTCCTGTCACGGTGAATGCCGATACGGTCAGAGTGGTGACCCCTTACAAAACACCGACAAGGAAGACGCCGCTGGTGGACAAGCCGACGTGACGAAGCTGTCCGATCTCGGGCCGCCATTCATGGGCCGCCGCCACAGCAAGGAATACGTCAACGAACGCGAGCATTTCCACAAGTGCCCGGTCTGCGGACAGGCGGTCGACTGGCGCGATCTGCGACAAGTGATCTGGCATGAACAGCCGGGCCACGAACCGCTAGAGACAGACGCATAGAAGCGTAGTGCTCGCCTGTCTCATTTCCGCACAAGAATGCTGGCACCGGCCTTGCATAGAAGAAATTGCCGGTTCCTCCACCGGCTCCTGATGGGGATCAGGATGAGTGCGCCGGGCTTGAGGATTTGGGGTTCCTCGCCCGGCGATCTCTTTCAGCAGTCGCTAAACACTGGGCGAAAACGCCGGCCTATGGACACGATCTTCGATGATATCGCCACTGCCCCCCAGAGAGCCCCGCGTAGACGTTTGGGCCAAGGGCGGCGTCGTTGCCCTGGATGCTGCCGGCAAGTTCTTTATCGGGCATTTTCATCGGCATCGGTTTCGCGATCGGTCACGCCTTCGCGGGCTGACCCAAAACAACAATTGCCATCGCCCGCCGCGACTACGCCGTTTTGGCTACCAGTCCCGGACCACCTAGTGCCGGCGGCGCGTCACCACCTTCCCCCGAAGCAATATCGCTGCCGGGCCGTTCTCAGCCTCCAGGAGCGTGAAGCCGGCAGGGTTTAGCCGAGCCATAGCCCTGGCTATCTAAGTTGCCCGCCATTCGAGAGTGCAGAACGAAAAGAGACCAAGAGCGTAACGGAGGAACAAGCCCGGAGCCTGATCAGGCTGGTCGGCCTTAACTGGGCGCCATTGCTGCGTGAAGCTCGCTTTATCAAGCAACGACATTGTTGGCTGGAACATTCCCGGCCGGCTGCACTGGACTTAGCGCAGTTCCCGTCTCATGCAGAGACGGTCTAGCCGGGCCTGTCGAACTGCTGATCCCGACAAGAGAGCTCGCTTGCAGGTAGTGTGTCATTGAAATTTGAGCGGCTGCTATCCGCCCCCGACAGACCGTCGCGCCACGCATCGAACTCCTCTATGCTTAGCGTAAAGCGTGGGAGAGCCCCAATGGCCTACACTGTTATCTGGTATGGGCGAAAAGGCATCATCGACAAGGTGACCTTCGACGCCGAAAAGACGGCCAGGGATCATGCAATTTCAATGTTCCAGACCCGAAAGGGTGATGACGGGGTCATATCCGTTGAAGTCCGCAAGGATAACGGTGCCGTCGTCTTTAGTCATGCGGAAAACTAGAATTGCGCACCGAATGGGGCGCCGTCGCGCCGAAGCCGGCAAGCGCGGGTCCTTACAAAAAGCGCTTAGCCTAACGCTGCATGCCGTTGATTCCTATGAAACCGACCGGCGACCACATCGCCGACGCACTGAACCGGGCTGAAAAGCTCCGAGTCGAAACGAGAGTCCGCGCGCTTCAGCAATCCTGCAATTGCTAAAATTGGAACTAGATCACGCGTTCGTGAGTTCTGCGAGAGGCGGTCGATCCGTTCCGAGAGCGCCTTAGTGGCAACCAAAAAGCCCGTCGCATAGCCTCATTAGCTGCGACGGGATTTCTTCCGTTGGAACCAAACTCCGACCATCGCGTTGCTAGCTACCGGGGACTTTTCCTATGGCCGAAAACATGCAAGAGCTTGGCGAGCGCGCGCACGCACAGAAGGAATTCAGGGTGCACTTTCTCACGCGAGAAACGGGCATCACCGAAGCCCAAGCCCGCGACCTCATCGACATGATCGGCAATGAGCCTAATTCGCTCATTCGCGAGGCCCGCCTCCTAAAGAAGCCATAGCCGGCGTCCAACCTTAACAATCTTTCCGTATAAGCGAGGGAGGCGCACGGATGCTTGGAAGCGATTATCATGCTTTCGCCCCGGAAGTCGGGCAGCGGTCGCCGTTCGAACGCCCACCGCTCCCACGGTTTATTGTTCATCAGCCCCCCTGTTCATCCTAGCTTCCAAGTCATTGAATATCTTCGCCAGTCAATGTTCAACCTAAAAGTGCACCTATGAATTATTCTGCTACCAGAGGCCTCGAGAGGCGCGTCGTCTGTCGAGAGGCAGACAACAACTAAGGTCATACCCATGTGCAACGACTACGAGCAGCATATCGCTTGGGCTGAGTACTGCCGAATGATGGAGGCGCTGGCTTTATATATCCCGACCCATCAGACCGAGCTCGATCTGCCGCAAGCTGACGACATCCGCATCAATGACCCGGCTCCGATCATGCGCGCTGCCGACGATGCAATCGAGGTAGCCTCGATGACCTTCGGCTTCCCGCCGTCCGGTCCCAAAGGCGGGCCGGTGTTCAATTTTCGGTCTGAGGGGCGACAGTTCGCAAACAGCAGGCGCTGTCTTGTGCCGGCATCGGCCTTCTTCGAGTTCACCGGAACGAAGTACCCGAAGGCGAAGCACCGCTTTACGCTCAAGGAGGCCCCGTTCATGGCGATCGCGGGGCTTTGGCGCGAAGCGGCCGGCAACAAACCGCCGAGCTTTACGATGCTGACGACTGATCCTAGTCCGGACGTTGCGCCCTATCACAACCGTCAGGTCGTGGTCCTTGAGCCAGAGAACTGGCTCGCCTGGCTCAACCTAACAAAGCCGGAAGGTGAGCTGCTGCGGTCGCTTCCAACGGGGTCGCTTGGGGTAGATACGGTGAGGCAGGAGAGACCGTAACCTGTTCGGGCACGGTCAGCGATCGTGTATCCGGCGGCATATCCACAGCCGATCTGCACAAGCTTCTGCCCGCGGACAACAGCAACGCGGCCGCCAGCCGCCCCTGCTCTTGACCCACGACATGGTTGGCCTGAGATTGCAGGCAACAAGATCACTTTCGTGGGACCACGCTATGCTGAACTTGGAAGACCTCTACCGGATCTTGAGGACCGGGCACGTGCAAGCGCAGGGGATTGTGGATACTGTCCCTGTTCCTCTGCTGGTCCTGGACAGCGCGCTTTGCATCCAGAGGGCCAACCGTGCCTTCTTCCGAACCTTCAAAGTCGAGCGCTATGAAACCATAGGCAAGCACATCTACGATCTGGGAGATGGTCAGTGGGATATTCCCGAACTGCGTCTCCTGCTCACCGACGTGATCCCGAAAACCAGGGCGATTGTTGATTACAAGGTGGAGCACGATTTCCCCGGCGTCGGGTCGCGGACTATGCTGGTCACCGCCCACACCGTGTTCAGCCCCGACGATGTCAGCACCACTATGTTGCTGTCGTTCGTCGACGCCACGGAGAGCACTCACAGAGAGGCCGAGTTTGAAGTTCGCTTCGGCGAGCTTCGGCACCGAATGAAGAATTTGCTTGGTCTGGTACGGGCGCTCGCTAACCAAACCAAGGCTGAAGGCGTCTCGGGGAAGGAGTATCGCGATGCCTTTCTAGGCAGGTTGACCGCCATTATCGACGCCAATGAGCAGGGGTTCATAGGCGGTGGTGATGGCAACCTTGAGAAGCTGGTGGTGCGAACGCTGGAACCGTTTGCAGCAAGCCCCGACGCCATAATGGTCGATCCCGGACCGCCAGTTCATTTGGACCCCAAGCAACTGATGTCCCTTGGGCTTGCCTTGCATGAGCTGGCGACAAACGCTCTCAAATATGGGGCCCTGTCGAAGGCGAGCGGACAAGTCCACGTGCGCTGGGTCGTCGAGGAAGCGGGTGGCCGGCTGCTGCGGCTCACCTGGTCGGAAAGCGGTGGCCCCGGCGTGAGCCCGCCCGTCTCCACGGGCTACGGAAGTCAACTCATCCAGTTCGCTGTCGCATACGATCTGGGAGGCAAGGTGGAACCAACCTATGCGAGGACGGGTTTCAAGGTGGAGATGGCCATTCCGCTCACGGGGACAAGGCAACAAAGATTGAAGGCCGGTGGAAAAGACGGTCCTGATCGTGGAAGATGAATACCTGATCGCGATGGACCTCAAATTTATGCTTGAGCGTCGTGGGTGGCGCGTTATTGGCCCGGTTGCCACCGTCGCAGAAGCATCCAGCCTCTTGGAAGTTGAATTGCCGTCCGTTGCACTGCTCGACGTAAATCTGGGCAGCGAGCTGGTCACGCCGCTGGCTGAAGAGTTGAGCAGCCTCAATGTCCCGTTCGCGCTGGCGAGCGCCTACGACAGGCCAGAGCTTGTCGGCGGGGCAGTTCTGGGGGATGCGCCTAACGTCGGAAAGCCAACCGCAGAGGCGCGTCTCTTAATCGTGTTGGCGAAATTGCTGGAACACTGACAGGCGAGGCTCCCCGGGTCCCTAGCCTTGGCGGGATCTGGAGAGAGTGCATTGGCTGCTGCCTAGATCGGTGTGTGCGCCTGCGAAGCCAATGTACGCGACAGGAGCGAGCGTTATGCAATGACAGGGAAGATCACGGTTATTGTGGTGCCCGCGGCGGAGCTCTCTTGCTGGAGGTTACCGCCCATCTGCCGGGCGAGCGCCTGGATCAATTTCTGTCCCGATCCGCCCGGCCGGGGGTTCTGAATGCCACGACCGTTGTCGGCAACAGTCAGGCGTGCCTCGCCGTAGCCTATTCCGGACTCAAGCTTGACAACGATACGCCCGCCCTCCGCTCCGAACGCATGCTTGACTGAGTTCATCGCGGCTTCGTTCAAGATAAGACCGAGCGGCACCGCGCGTTCAATCGAGAGCTCGACTTCGTCGGCCGCGATCTCGATCGTTGCAATTTCCACCTGCGTCTGCAGCGAAGCGCAGAGCGCCCGCAAGTAACCGGCGACGTCCACCGTTCGGAGGTCCTGCCCCGGTGCCAGTTGGTCATGAGCAAGCGAAATGGCATTAACTCGGTTAGCCACGTGTTCCAGTGCCCGGTGCACTTCCGGCCTTTCAAGGCGGCGCTTCTGAATGGCTATCGAGGCCAGGATCAGCTGAAAGTTGTTCTTTACGCGGTGCTGCATCTCCCGCAGCAGCACCTCGCGTTGTTGCGCCTGGACTAGAGCCGTGGTGGATTCCAGGTTGCTTCGGTCCACCTCGGGTCGCCGCATTGCTGAAGCAATGAGGGCAGCAGCAGCCGTCATGAAGTCGACGGTATCTTCGCTGAAGTTGCGCGTTACCGAGGAATCCACCTCCAGCACGCCCCAGGCAGCACCCTTGATGAGGATCGGCACGTTCGCCAGCGATTTGATGTGGTGCTCTCTCAGCACATCTGAGAAGACGTATTCGGCATCCTGCTCGGCGGCCGTGCCATCGACAATCACTAAAGGCTCGGCTGTCTGATAAGTCCGGCCGGGCGGCGATCGCAGATCCGCCGAAAAAACAGCGTTCCGCACAGTCCCTTCCTTCCACCCGAAGCCGGCCTCCATGAACAGGTCCGCGGTGCGCGGACGGTAGCGAAGGATCTTTGCGTGGTCTATCTCGACAGCCCGGGCTACCTGCACACAGGCCTGATCGAGGAAGCGGCCGAGCGGAGTTTGCTCGCCCGCTACGCGGCCAAGGTCCA
Source organism: Mesorhizobium sp. M1A.F.Ca.ET.072.01.1.1 (assembly GCF_004023325.1). Classification (NCBI taxonomy): domain Bacteria; kingdom Pseudomonadati; phylum Pseudomonadota; class Alphaproteobacteria; order Hyphomicrobiales; family Phyllobacteriaceae; genus Mesorhizobium; species Mesorhizobium sp. M1A.F.Ca.ET.072.01.1.1. The sequence continues at coordinate 16,546 of NZ_RZSF01000084.1, forward strand.
CGAGAATGCGGACATGTCGGCGCAACTTGGCTAGCTCGGTGGTGGGGTCCAATGATGAGATCCTCTCGAGCAGGGTTGAAAAACCAACGCATGAGCCTGCGAATTGCTCCGATCTCGCACCTTGGCAAGCAAAGTGACGCGGATGAGTAGGAGCGCTCTGCGTATGCGATCAGAACTACGAGTTGCTGCCTAGCCGAGTTTGCGACGTTCCTCGTGAAGTCAGCCCGCCGGTTTTTAGGCGAGATGAGAGCCTTGACCGACGTGCTGAAGGGTTTCGGTTGCCGTCAGGCCTACGAAAGCCTCTCATGCAAGAACCCGCGCTATGAGGCTTTGTGTCTCGGGTGTGCCAGCGTCTGTCGCGACCTCCGCATGAGGCGCTCGTGGCTGGTCAAGCGTGGGGCCTCTGGGCCAGGTCGGAGAGCTTCTCGCGGTGATGCCCGACAAGCTTCACGCGCCTGACGACCGGCACCAAAGCGAGCGCTGATCGCAACGGTCGCGGCTGGCAGGGTGATTGGGCCTCTGCCCGACCGTTAGGGAGCGCTTGTGCTGCTTGAGACCGAAACGCATCAGGTTCGATCCTCGATATGAACCTTCGGGGTGAACTGGTCATGCGGCTCGGCGCGCCTATGACAAGCCGGAGCGGTCGGTGGCAACGTGCTGGCGGGCATACCCGACCCCGGCAAACCGGCGCGAGCGGCACCTGCTGGAGCGCTGATGCGCGCTGATGCGCTGCAGACGCAATGAGCGCAGGCGCCATTCGGAAAGTGGGCTGATTTCGCTATTACCGCGGTCGCGATCCATCAAGAGTTGGTCGCAGTCGGCCTAAGTGAGCTCAAAACAGAAATCGCAGATCAGGTCGGCAACTTTTACCGCTTCAAAATCGGTCATGTGTGCCGCTGTCTCAACCGCGGTCGTGACCAAGTCGTCCTGATCAACGGCCAGGAGGTCCAAAATTCTTGCAAACTTGAGCTTCAGCTCAAGGTCGCCCGCGAACTCGTCGAGGGTCACGTTGAGGATGCTCTCGTTCGCGTCGATCAGCCGCGTTTGAATGCCATCCGACGACGCGGCCAGTGCCCTTACGGCTGCGAAGAAATGCCCTCGCGCGTTTGAATATTTTTCCACCATCGGTCACCGCCGGTCGTGATTGAGGATTGGGTTCGTCGCCGTCCCCGTCGGATGTTCCACTATGCTCGGCCAGAGAGCCTTCTGGCCGGCCGCGTGCCTTCCCTGCGGTCAGGCGGCAACGCGCCGCTTTGCCGATTCTCGTTTAGCTTTTGGCGAAGCGGCGGGGGCAGCAGCTTCTTTGGCCAGCCGAGCCAGTCTGAGCCGCTGCGTTTTTGACTCGCGATCTGTGGTTTCTTTGTCCATGATCTCTCGTGCGGCTTGTGTGGTCGCGTCGCCCTTGCTCTCCCTAGCTGTCGGCTTCGGCTTGAACACGGCTTCCGCAATTGCATTGCGCATCATAAGTTCCTTAAACGAAAAAAGGCCGGGCGGGCCCGACCTTTCCCAAACGCCTCGACGGCCAGTGCCAGTACATCCGTGGTCAAGGGCCAGAAGCGGTATCCTTTAGGCGGCCCGAAGATTCTCGGCCGCGCTCTTGCCATTGCGGCGGTCCTGCACCACATCGAAGCTCAGCTTCTGACCTTCTACGATTGTGCGCATACCGGCACGCTCAACAGCCGTGATATGGACAAACACGTCCGCGCCGCCCGTTTCAGGAGCAATAAAGCCGAAGCCCTTGGTCGAATTGAAGAACTTTACGGTTCCAGTGTTCATAGCGATTTCCTTTCAAATCGGCATAGAAATTCGCGTCTGGCGACACGCCAAACGTCATATTAGTCGAGATTTGAGAGGAAGATCGTTGGGCGCCGGAGCGCAAAAACAAGTTCAACAGCAAACATCGATTGCAGATACATAGGCTTGAATTACCGCCAACGCAAGCCTCTCCGACCATCATGGCTGTAGGCGGCTTTGCGCCGGGATGTGCCTCGCCACCGACTAAACCTTGAAATCCTTTGAGCGTTCTCGGTTCGATCGGATAACGATCATGCGTCATTAAGCCCGGGATCAAACACCTAGTGCGCTCTCAAACCTTGGTCGTCACCAACAACCAAGTGGTCTACGATTTCGGCAGGGCTGGCGACACGCTGCTCGCGTTGGGCAGCGGCTCCTTCCTCGGTGTCGTCGAAGGTGACCTTGCCGGCCGCTTTGCCCGAGCGGCATACCTTCCAGTGCCCTCCCCGCTGCGGCTCTCGAGTTCGTGCGGCGTCTGGCCCTTGCTGATGTAACCGGCAACGGTGACACTGCACCTGAAGAACCGGCCGCTGATCTATCGAGGAGACGGCAACAGCGCGGGGCTCGCTCCGATTTATGACATGGTGTCAACCGTGCCGTATATTCCGACCGACGCGATGGCGCTGTCACTTGCGGGACCGCCTCGCGGTGGAAAAAGTTTGCCCACCGTGCACGACTACCGGAACGGGCTAGACGATGGACGAGAATAGTTGCTGGCTTCGAGATATCGACGATGGAGCCCTAAATAGCCAGGACTTCCTCCTGGTGAATGACCGAAATGGGGCCGCCAGCAGCGTCCGCTTTTCGGCTGATCGTGCAAAGGACTGCCTTCACGCCCGCTTGCCGCGACCCGGAAGGCGAGATGCTACACTTCCCGCTGGAGCACCGCGGCATGGATTTATTCGGCGGCTATTCTGAGACCGGATTTGGTGGCCAGCAGAACCGCGGTTTCATCAACCGCCTGTGCCGCTCGCTTCAGGATCAGTTCGGACCGAAGCACACCATCGGTGAAGTCTTTGTCGGTCGCGTACACGGCTGTGGGCAGCGCGAAAGCCTCGAAGAGGCCAAATAGCGGCCTGAGTTGATGCTCAACGATAAGGGCATGGCGCTCACCGCCCCCGGTGGCTGAGAGAAGCACGGGCTTACCTCTCGAGGCCGCTGGATCAAGCAAGTCGAAAAAGTGCTTGAACAGTCCGGTATAGCTACCCTTGTATGTCGGAGAGCCGACGACGAGCACGTCCGCGGCGACAACATCTGCAACTACGGTTTGGGCTTGCGCGTCGAGGTCGCGCTGCCATTTGGCGGCCCCCAGCGACGGACCGACATCCTCGATATCATAGGGTCGATGGGAAAGGTGGTGGCGGCTGGCGATGTTCTGAACGACGAGGTCGACGAAAGCGCGGGTCTTCGAGGGTCGGCTGAAGTTCCCCGAAAAACCGACGATTGATGGATTTGACATAAGCCGAACTCCGATGGTCAAACTCAGACGTAAGCGGGCCTGGCACGGCAGCGGCGATGCTGCGTGGACCACTTCTCTCCTCTAGGCAAGAAATCGACCTGCCTAAGACGCCGCTACTCGGACACCGGCGCCCCGGCCGCGCCCAAACTCCAGATCCCAGCCGCGCTCCTTGAGGGGCAATTCACCCTGCAGTCCGAGCCGTGGAAAAAGCAGCTCGGCAACATTGAAAGCTTCCTCCAGATGCGGATAGGCCGAGGCAATAACCGTCTCCACCCCTATTTCTTGATATTCGCGAATACGGGCGGCAACGCTTTCCGCACTCCCGACAAGCGCGGTGCCGGCACCCCCTCGGACGAGACCCAATCCGGCCCATAGATTGGGAGCTATAACCAGCTTGTCGCGGCGTCCCTGGTGCAGAGCGGAGATGTGCTTTTGCCCGACCGACTCCGAAACCTTGGTGAATTGATGCTGGGCTTCAGCGATCACGTCGTCGGTGACGCGGCTGATCAGTCGATCCGCCGCCGCCCAGGCCTCCTCCTCCGTTTCACGCACGATCAGGTTTATGCGCAATCCGAAGCGGATTTTGCGACCTTGAGCCGCCGCTCGTGCCCTGACTCTATCGAACTTCTCCTCCACCTGGTCGACGGGTTCACCCCAGCTCAGATAGACGTCGGTGTGTTTGGCAGCGACCTCGATGCCCGCCTCCGAAGACCCGCCGAACCAAAGTGGCGGATAGGGTCGCTGGACCGGCGGGAAAGAAATGTCGGTGCCGTGAGCAGATAGATACTTGCCCTCGAAGTCCGCCGGCTCTCCGGACAGGATACGGCGCCAGATTGTCAGGAATTCATCAGTCTGGGCATAGCGCTCGTCATGACCAAGCTTGTTGCCGTCGCCGGCAAGGTCGGCCGGATCAGCACCGGTGACGACGTTGAGCAGCACCCGGCCGCCGGAAATGCGGTCCAGCGTGGCCGCATGGCGCGCGAACAGGGCCGGCGTCCCGCTGCCCGGCCGCAGCGCCACCAGGAATTTCAGCCGTTCGGTCAGCGGGATCAGCCCGGCGGCCACGATCCAGGCGCCCTCACACCGTGTTCCGGTTGGCAGGAGCACGCCCTTGAAGCCAAGCCGATCGGCGGCTTGCGCAATTTCCTTGAGATAGCCGAAGGTTGCCGGCCGGTGCCGCTCGTCGGTGCCGAGATAGGGGCCGTCGCCATGGGTCGGCAGGTACCAGTAGATATCGAGCGGGCGGGTGCTGTTGCCGGACATCGGATCGTTTCCTTCAATGATTGCGGAATCTATGGGAGCAAGCCTCAGAGCTTGCCTTTCCAGGGGATGAGGCGATGTTCCAGCCAACGCATGCCGCTGGTGAAGGCGAAGGCGAGCACGGCGATGACGATGAGGCCGACGAACACGACGTCGGTCGCGAGGAAATTGGCCGCCGACATGATCATGTAGCCGAGCCCGGACTGGGCCGCGATCAGCTCGGCCGCGACCAGCGTCGATAATCCGGCGCCGATGGCGATCTTGAGGCCGGTCAGGATTTCCGGCAAAGCGGACGGCAGGATGATGCTGGTGAAGAGTTGCAG
>NZ_RZSF01000085.1:0-21381 GCF_004023325.1 Mesorhizobium sp. M1A.F.Ca.ET.072.01.1.1
ACAGGAACTGTCGACCAATCCGTTCTTGCGCTGGCACGACCCGGCGATCCGCAGACATCTCGGCATGGAGAGGGCGAGCGATACGGACGTGTTCGCCGAGATCCGCAAGCGCAAGGATAACTTCTGAGCGCTCCTTTATGACCAGCGCCGCCGAAATCATCGCCGCGCTCAGCCTCGAGCCGCACCCCGAGGGCGGCTGGTATGCCGAGACGTTTCGCGACGCGGAGGGTGGCACGCGCGGCCATTCGACCGCGATCTATTTCCTTTTGGAGCAAGGCCAGCGTTCGGCCTGGCACCGGGTCAAGGACGCGGCCGAGGTCTGGCATTTCTATGCCGGCGCGCCGCTGGCTCTCGCCACGCACGAAGAAGGCTCCGGCACCGTCGTCGAACATCTATTGGGCGCGGCACTTTCCGCCGGCGAGCGGCCGCAGATAGTGGTCCCGGCCGGCTGTTGGCAGTCGGCGCGCAGCCTCGGCGGATGGACGCTGGTCGGCTGCACGGTGGCACCGGGCTTCGATTTCGCCGCCTTCGAGCTGGCCGAGCCGGACTGGCAGCCGAAAACAGCCTAGGCCAGCAGGAAACCAAGCGTGATCGCCAACTGGGCCGCATAATAGAGCACCCAGACCGCGTAGCGCATCGAGACGCGATGCGGCGAGCTCGCGGCCAGCAGGAAGCGCTCTGCCGCCAGCAGCCCGTCCGATATGATGAACAGCACGGCTCCGGCGATGACCCAGGGATGAAAGGTCGTGAGCGCCGAAACACCCATGGCGAGGATCGCCCCGGCATAGACGGCGACCGGAACGCGCAGGGCAGGTCCGACGCGCCGCCAAAGCGCGGCGAGCATCGTGATAACGAAAACCGCCAGCGCCAGCGCAATGGCGCCGCGCCAGGACTCGGCGGTGAGCAGGCCGATTCCGCCACCGGCGTTCAGGAACAAGGCGACATAGGCGACATGTGCGGCAAGAAAGCTCGCCAGCCCTGCAAGAAAGACTTTTTCACCGTCTTGGGAGAGGAACGCGTCGCCGGCGGCGCTGAGCGCCAGCGCTGCGACGAGCAGCGGCGGACCGCCCTGCATGACGGCGAGCGCCGCCAACAAGGCCACGGCCAGCGTCTTGGCGGCCGAACGGGCGAGGCGTGGCGGCAGCTCGAGCGCAAGGACGTAAATCGCGGCGGCGGCGATCGAGAACAAAAGCGTCGCATTGGGATTGGCGTCGATGCCGCCTGGAAACGGCATCATGCGCGCGCTCCGCCGGTCGCCGGCTTGCGCAGCCCCGAGGCTTCGGCGAGCAGTGCAAACAGCGCCCACAGGGCGTCCGCCGAGAAACCGATCAGTGTTGCGCGCCCCATGCCCCATCCCCGGAGGCGCGCCGTGGCGCCTAACTATTCGGCTGCTTCGAACCGTCTTGCGCTGATGGTCAGCGGGCCGATCTGGGTCCCGACCGTGGCGCGGATCGGCGCATATACGCCGGATTGGCCCACGGGTGCAAATGTCACCATCATGCGGCTTTTGTTCTTCAGGAAGTCCAGCGCCTTGCGGCCCTTGCGATAGCCCGCCACCGGCTCGAAGCCCATCTTGCAGGTGACGGTGTCGCCCTTGTAGCCCGGCACCGAGATCGAGCCTTTCGACGCATAGGTCAGCGACAGGTTGGCGCGCATCTCGCCATCGTAGAATTTGACGGTCCGCCCGCAGACCTTGTCCAGGCTGTCGGCATGGACGACGGTCGCGGCCATCGGATCGACCACCGATTTCAGGTCGCCGGAGCCGACCGGCACCCAATTCTTGGGATCGCGCTTGCCGGGCTCCGGAACGACCTTCGTCGAGGAGACGTCGCCATCGGCGAAGCGTATGTCGACCACCGATGCCTTCTTGCCGGAAGTATAGTCGGCCCGGAAGGCCCGCGGCCGCATCTGCTGGCCCGAAATCGTACCCTTCGACGAGATCGTGCCTTTCGTATCGTCGAACAGCTTGGCGATGCCGGCGGCCGAGACGGTGCCATTGATGGCATAGGTGTAGCCGTCGTAACGGCTGGAAAACGTCGCCCTGGCGACCGAAAGGCCCAGGAACGACACGGTGTATTCGCCCTTGAAGGACTGCGGCGAGGCAGCAGCGAAGGCGGTTGAAGGCACAGCGACGGCGAGCAGCGCGGCAAGGGCGTGGGATGGGCGAAGCATGGCGGCGGCAGGTCCTTGATACTGGCGGAAACGCAACGGTTCCAGCCTGGCAATCCCTTCGCGCAGGGCTTATACGACGAATTCCGGCCTTTATATGGAGCGAGCTTGGCCGCCGCGTAGGTGCCGGAGCTTGACGCAGTGGCGAAATGCAACTATGGAACGCCAACTTTTTCCAAAGGCCGCCTGACCGAAGACCGCGCGCCGCCTGGCGCGGGCAGAATGGTTTGGCAGGTTTAGAACTGAAGGTTAGACAAAATGTCCCGCACCTGCGAGCTCACTGCCAAGGCAGTCCAGACCGGCCACAATGTGAGCCATGCCAACAACAAGACCAAGCGTCGCTTCCTGCCGAACCTGGTCAATGTGACGCTGATTTCCGAAGTGCTGAACCAAAACGTTCGCCTGCGCATTTCGGCCAACGCGCTGCGTTCGGTCGAGCATCGCGGCGGGCTCGACGCGTTCCTGGCCAAGGCCGACGCCAAGGAGCTGTCGCAGCGCGCTCGCCTGCTGAAGAAGCAGATCGCGAAGAAGCTCGCCGAGCAGTCGGCCGCCTAAAGCTCTCTTTTCAGGCGGGGGACGACCGCCTCGAGCACCGGCTCCAACTGGTGCTCGGACCTGAGCGCCGTCATGACGCTCGGCTGGTTCCATTACCCAGGATAAAAAAATGAACTTCCTTTCACGATACCTGCCTTTCGTGGCCGCCATGGCGCTTGTCGTCGTGGCGTCCAATATCCTTGTCCAGTTCCCGATGCAGGGCCAGATCGGCGGCCTGTCGCTGGCCGACCTGCTCACCTGGGGCGCCTTCACCTATCCTTTCTCCTTCCTGGTCACCGATCTTGCCAATCGTCGCTACGGCCCGGCGGTGGCGCGCAAAGTGGTCTTCGTCGGCTTCATGACGGCGGTCGTCTGCTCGATCCTCGTTCCGCCCTTCCTGTTCCGCCACGGTCTGATCGCGTTCGAGACCGCCGCTGACCGGCTGGTGCGAATCGCGGCCGCGTCCGGCGCCGCCTTCCTCGCCGCACAACTGCTCGACGTAACCGTGTTCAATCGTCTGCGCCGGCAAAGCTGGTGGCGCGCGCCGATCGTCGGCACGCTGGTCGGCTCTGTCTTCGACACGGTGGTGTTCTTCGGCGTCGGCTTCTCCGCCGCCTTCGCCTTTGTCGGGCCGAACGACGGCTTCGCGCTGGAGACGGCACCGCTGATGGGCGTGCTGCCTGTCGAAACCATGCGCTGGGTGTCCTGGGCGCTGGGCGATCTCTCGGTCAAGCTGATCATCGCGGTGGTGGCGCTGATCCCCTACCGGCTGCTTGCCGCCCGCTGGAGCCAGCCGGCCATCGCCTGACCCTTGAAGCGGCCCTTCGCGGCTTTACGCTTTGTTACGGCCATTGGTGCAGGATCGCCAAAACGATCCAGGACATTGCCATCAACATGACCATCCAGGGCACCGGTTGGAAACATGACCTTCTGCTTGCGCTCTGCGCGACGCTGCTCGTGCTGGGGATCAATGCGATCTCCGGCTTCCCGACCATCGCGGACCTTGGCGCCGACAATGACAGCATGCTGAGGTTGGTCGAGGTTCGCGACCTCTTGGCTGGACAGGGCTGGTTCGATCTTCATCAATACAGGATGGGCCTGACCGGCGGCTTCGTCATGCACTGGTCGCGGCTGGTCGACACCCCGATCGCGGCGATCATCTTTACCTTCCAGGCGCTGGGCGCCAGCGCCGCTGCCGCTGAAAAGGCAGCGCAGATCATCTGGCCGCTTTCCCTATATGGGCTCACCATATTCGTCATCCTGCGCGCTTCCCGGCGTTTCGCCGGTACGGACGTGGCGATGCCTGCGCTGGTGCTGTCCACTGCGGCGCTGTTCTTTATCGGCATTTTCCACCCTGGCACGCTTGACCACCACAACGTCCAGCTCCTGCTCACGGCAGCCAGTCTCTGGCTTATGACGGAGGCTCCCTTCCGGCGGTCAGCCGCTCTTCTGTCCGGCCTGTGTGCAGGCCTCACCCTTGCCGTCGGGATGGAGACAGCGCCTTATGTGGCCACACTTGGCGCCTGCGCCGCCGTGCTCTTCATCTTCGATGAAAGGGAGCGCCAGACCGCGCGCGGCTTCGGCATCGGATTTGCCGCGATAGCCTCGGTGGTTCTTGTTGCCACCATACCGCCGTCGGCCTGGGGCGTGGCCGAGTGCGACGCCTTCTCGGCTTTCCAGTTCGTCATCGCGGCGCTGTCGGGCTTTGGACTCGCGGCGATTGCGTGTCTACCCGGACAGTCGACGGCTAAGAGGCGGTTCCTCTCAATGTCCGCGTTGGCCGTCGCAATTGCGGCCGTTGCGCTCCTATTCTTTCCGCAATGCCTGGCATCGCCCTATGCCGGCATGGATGAGCGCATTCGCATCTATTGGCTGAACGACGTCGTTGAGGCGCAGCCCTTCCTCAGCGTGGCCGTCAACGAGCCGAAGCTGATGGCGGCGCGTTATGTGACGCCCTTCATCGCAATCCTGTTGATTGGCCTTCAGCTGCGCAGCCGCCGCCTGCGCCGCGAGGAAGCCCTTACCGCCGTGCTGCTGATCGTCGCTTTCGCCGTCAGCCTATGGCAGGTGCGCGGCTCGACCTTCTCGGTTGCCTTCGCGGTGCTGCCGCTCTCGACCTGGATCGCCGGGGTTCGCCTGCAGGCAACCGCCGCGCAATCGTGGCGCGTCTCCACCCGCATCGCGGCGGCATGGCTGGTGTCGCTCAATGCGACCTGGGCCGGCGTCGCCGTCGCCGCGCAGTCCGTGGTCCAAAAGGCACCCGCCAAGATCAATTCCGATGCCGATCATGCGCTGACCTGCGGCAAGGCCTCGGACTTCAGCGACCTGGCCGGCATGCCGGCAACGACGGTGCTTGCGTCCTCCAATCTCGGCTCCCCCATCCTGATGTTCACCGGCCATAGGGCGTTGGCCGGCCCGTATCATCGCAATGTCGGCGGCAATCTCGCCATGCTCGACGCCTTCATGGGAACGCCGGATGCCGCCCGCGCCATCATTGAGCGCGAGCATGTCGGGCTGGTTGCCATATGCCGCGGCAATTCGGAAGAGCTTTCGCTCGCCGCCCAAGCTCCCACGGGCCTGGCCGCGCGGCTGCTGAAGCGGGACGTTCCCGATTGGCTGGAACTGGACAGCGCGACGGCGAACAAGCCGGTCGAGATCTACAAAGTCCGCTGAGGGCCGGCAACTTCGGGGAAAATGCGCAGCGAATTTCCGTCCCGAATTGGACAAAATCAAGCACCGCTCAGTCCTGGTGCAAGATGAATTCCAGGTAGAGGTTCCGCTGCAGGATCGATTGATTGTCATCCGAGACCAGCGACACCATCAGCGCGCCGTCGTCGCGGGTCCAGACGTCGAGCCCTTCCATATTGTCGATCTGGTAGCCCATATCGGCGTCGATCAGCACCGGACCGTCGGCGACCGCGCCCTTCTCGATGCTCTCGCCATAGATACGCCTCAGCCGCATCTTCACCCCGCGCGCCATCGAGAAGCTGCGTTCGAGTAGCAGCAGGTCGCCATCGGGCAGGAAGGCGCCGTCGGTGATGTCGAAATTGCCGTTGCGCTTGACGGTGAAGACGCCCTTCCTCGGTCCCTCGATGATGGCGGCATAGATGTTGCCGGCCTTGTCGAGGCTCTTTTCCGACACCACGACCAGGCCACCCTCGTGCTGGCCGTAAGGGTTGGCGTGTGTGACCGTCTCGAAGCCGCGGTTCTGGCGCAGCTCCCGCGCCGGGACCAGATAGTCGAGCGTCTTGAACGGCGCCTTCATATTGTCCGGCTCGACCTTGAACTGGACGACGCGCTGGTCGCGCTCGAAACCGACGGTGGCGATACCGTCCTTGACCGCGAGGCCTTCGGCGTCGACCTCCCATTTCTTCTCGATCGGCTGGCCCGAGGCGTCGACCATCTGCTGCATGCGGAAATTCGACACGCCCGAGGGGCGCTTGTCGGCATCGTGGGTGATGGTGCCGAAGAACCAGAAGCCGGTATCGGTGACGCCAATGAAATCGCTGCCGGATTTGAGGAAGCGGAAAGCCGAAAGTGCGCCGAAATCGCGCGACGGCGAGGTCATCTCCAGCCCGCCGACGAACTCGAGCGACCCGAACTGTTTCCGGTCGCGGCCGATATGGAACTCGGTGATCGGCCGCGCTGAAACTTCGATCGTCTCAACCGCAGCGCCTCCCTCGGCGAAGACTGGAGAGGCGGCCGAACAGACCAGCGCGCAAACAAAAGCCGTCCGCCGGCATCCGCCCCGCGAAAGGATCATCCGGCGCGCCTCAAGCCACCGCGCCGCGTGTCGCGCGCGCTCTCCTCGCCGAACAGCGATGCCAATTGCTCCGTCATGGCGCCGGCCAGCTCTTCGGCATCGACGATGGTGACGGCGCGGCGATAGTAGCGCGTGACATCGTGGCCGATGCCGATGGCTAAAAGCTCCACCGGCGAGCGCGTCTCGATGAGATCGATCACCGCGCGCAAATGGCGCTCCAGATAGTTGCCGGGGTTGACCGAGAGCGTAGAATCGTCGACCGGCGCGCCGTCTGAGATCATCATCAGGATCTTGCGCTGTTCCGGCCGGCCGATCAGCCGGTTGTGCGCCCAAAGCAGAGCCTCGCCGTCGATGTTTTCCTTGAGCAAGCCCTCGCGCATCATCAGGCCGAGATTGCGGCGCGCGCGCCGCCACGGATGGTCGGCGGACTTGTAGATGATGTGGCGCAGATCGTTGAGCCGGCCAGGATTCGACGGCTTGCCGTCCTTCAGCCACTTCTCGCGTGCCTGCCCACCTTTCCACGCACGTGTGGTGAAGCCGAGGATTTCCACCGAAACCCCGCAGCGCTCCAGAGTGCGCGCCAGGATGTCGGCGCAAGTCGCGGCAACCGTGATCGGCCGCCCGCGCATCGAGCCCGAATTGTCGAGCACCAGCGACACCACCGTGTCGCGGAACTTGGTGTCGCGCTCCTGCTTGAAGGACAACGGCTGCATCGGATCGATAACGACGCGCACCAGCCTGGATGGATCGAGATAGCCCTCCTCCAGGTCGAAATCCCAGGAACGGTTCTGCTGCGCCATCAGGCGGCGCTGCAGCCGGTTGGCCAAGCGGCCGACGACGCCGGAGAGATTGGCGAGCTGCTTGTCGAGGAAGGCGCGCAGCCGGTCGAGTTCCTCTTCCTCGCAAAGATCCTCGGCCCCGACCGTCTCGTCGAAGGCGGTGGTGAAAACCTTGTAGTCGATTTCCTTCGGCAGGTTGAGGAAGGGATTTTCGTTGCGGCGCGCCTCGCCCGGCGTCTCGGCGTCGGAATCATCCTCGTCGGAAAGGTCGTCCGATGTGGCGTCGGTCGCCTCCGTTTCGGCCGACTCTTCCTCGTCGGCCGAAGCCTCGGCGTCCTCGGACTGCGACTGTTCGGAGCCGGAATCGTCCTCGCCGCCTTCCTCGCTCTGCTCCTCGCCCTGCTGCTCGTTTTCCTCGTTGTCCTCGGAGTCTTCCGTCTCCTGGTCGTCGCCGAGTTCCTCGGCCATCTCCATCGAGACGAGCATGTCGCGCACGATGCGGGCGAAGGCTTGCTGGTCATCGAGCCTGGACGACAGGCCGTCGAGGTCGCTGCTGGCCTTTTCCTCGACCCAGGGCCGCCACAGATCGACCAGTCGCTCGCCGCTCTTCGGCACGGTGCGGCCGGTAAGCTTTTCGCGCACCATCAGCGCCACCGCCTCCTCGAGCGGGGCGTCGGCCTTGTCCTTGACGTCGACCAGGTTTGCCCTGGCGTATTTGTCCTCGAGCATCGAGCCGATATTGTCGGCCACGCCCTGCATGGCGCGGCTGCCGATCGCCTCGACGCGGGCCTGCTCGACGGCATCGAAAATGGCCCGCGCGAGCTTGCCTTCCGGCGCCAGCTTGCTGTGGATGCGCTGATCGTGGCAGGCGCGCTTCAGCGCCATGGAATCGCCGATGCCGCGGGTGATCGCGATGTCGGTGCGGGAAGCCTTCTTCGGCAGCTCGGGCAGCCTGGCGCGGTTGCCGGCCAGCGCCGGCCGGTCCTTGGCGAAGCCGACCTCGAGGTCCTTGTCGCCGGCGACGGCGCGCATGCAGACGGTAACGGCGCGCTTGAAGCTGTCCGCTTCAGACCCGTTCTTCGGCTTGTTGCGCGTGTTGTCGCCCGGACCCGCCATCGATCATTCCCTGCGCGTTTTGGTCCGAAAGGCCAAGCCTTCCGGCACGCGCCTTACCCCAGCACCACGTTGGCGGCGCTCTCCGGCAAATCCTCGCCGAAGGCGCGCTGGTAGAATTCGGCGACCACCGAACGCTCCAGCTCGTCGCATTTGTTGAGGAAGGTGAGCCGGAACGCCATGCCGATATCGCCGAAGATCTCGGCGTTCTCGGCCCAGGTGATGACCGTGCGCGGGCTCATCACCGTCGACAGGTCGCCATTGATGAAGGCCGAGCGCGTCATGTCGGCGACGCGCACCATCTTGTTGACGATCTCTTTGCCCTTGCTGTCGCGATAGTGCTTGGCCTTGGCCAGCACGATCGACACCTCGTTGTCGTGCGGCAGGTAGTTGAGCGTGGTGACGATCGACCAGCGGTCCATCTGCGCCTGATTGATCTGCTGCGTGCCGTGATAGAGGCCGGTGGTGTCGCCGAGACCCACCGTGTTGGCGGTGGCGAACAGCCGGAAAGCCGGATGCGGGCGTATGACGCGGCTCTGGTCGAGCAGCGTCAGCCGGCCCGACGATTCCAGCACGCGCTGGATGACGAACATCACGTCCGGGCGTCCGGCATCGTACTCGTCGAAGCAGAGCGCGACGTTGTGCTGATAGGCCCAGGGCAGGATGCCGTCGCGAAATTCCGTGACCTGCAGGCCTTCCTTGACGACGATGGCGTCCTTGCCGACGAGATCGATGCGGCTGACATGGCTGTCGAGATTGACGCGCACGCAGGGCCAGTTGAGGCGCGCGGCGACCTGCTCGATATGGGTGGACTTGCCGGTGCCGTGATAGCCCGACACCATGACGCGGCGGTTGTAGGCGAAGCCGGCGAGGATCGCCAAAGTCGTTGCCTTGTCGAACAGATAGTCCGGGTCGATGTCGGGCACGTGCTCGGTCGCCGCCGAATAGGCCGGAACCACCATCTTGGAGTCGAAGCCGAATTTCTCCTTCACCGGCACCGTCGTATCGGGCAGGTTGGCGATGTCGCGATCGACCTTGTTCATCTCTATCAACGTCTCCACGGGCGAAACGCCGCGTTTCGCCGGCAATCGATTTGTTCGGGGGCGGTCTTAGAGCCTTTTCCAACCTTATGAAAGTTGGAAAACGACATGGACCGTAGGGTCGCTCAGCACAATCCTGCTTGCTTGAGCACGCGATAGGCCTGCAGCACATCGCGGAACCGGTCTTCCGAACCTCTGTCGCCGCCATTCGCATCCGGATGGTGGCGCTTTACGAGTTCCTTATAGCGTGCCTTGATATCCTTGCCAGTCGCCTTTGTATCAAGGCCAAGCGTTTCCAGCGCCTTGGCCTCAAGCGGCTTTGCCTTGCGCTCGCGCACTTCGCGCGTTCCGCCGCCGAACAGATTGAAGGGATCGCGCATGCGGTTGTAGTAGCCTGCACGCCCGGAGCGCTGCTGCGCGAAGTCTGGTGCCGAACGCATGCCGCCGCCATTGGCGCCCATGCGCCAGGTCGGCCGGTGTCCGGTCAGCGCCTCTTTCTGGAAGCGGGCGATCTCGCTGTCCGACACGCCCGAGAAGTAGTTGAAGCTCTTGTTGTATTCTCGCACATGCTCAAAGCAGAAGCGGAAATACTCGCCCTCCTTCAGGCGCCCGACCGGCGCGCGATGCGTACCGGCCTCGCTGCAACCGTCCCACTGGCAGATCGGCGCGCGCGACTTCAGCTCCGCGTCCTTTTCCGGTCGGATGCGAATCTTCTCGAAATATTTGGGATACGGTTTCATCCTCACCCATTTATGGGCTGTTCGCTACCGCGAAACAAGAATTGACATTTCGCCGATGATCGCCCTAACCGCTGAATCGCGGCCTAAAGCGGTCGAAAGCACAGATTTTGCGGCGGTACCGCAGATGTGGTGAAGGGAAGCCCCGATGTCCATACAGTCGACGATGGAAAACAAGCTGAAGGCGGCATTTTCGCCGGAAAGGCTCACCGTCATCAACGAAAGCCATCTTCACGCCGGCCATCACCACGTCGAGCACGGCCACGAGGCCGTCTTCGACGGCACCGGCGAGACCCATTTCCGCGTCCGTATCGTCTCGCAGGATTTTGCCGGCATGAACCGCATCGAGCGCCACCGCGCCGTCAATCACCTGCTTGCCGACGAACTGAAGGCCGGCGTGCACGCGCTGGCGATCGAGCCTGCAGCACCTGGTGAGAAGACACGCTGGTAAGCTCGGCGGGCCGGGGGCCGCTCAGATCACCGCTTCGATGAGGAACGGCCCCGGACGCGACAGCGCGCTGTCGAGCAGCGCGTCGAAGCGCTCGCATGTGTCGGCGCGGGCTGCTTCCACCCCCATGCCGCTTGCCAGCGAAACCCAGTCCAGAGCCGGCTGATCAAGGTCGAGCATTCGCCTGGCATTCTCGCCGATCGCGTTCACCCCGACATTGCGCATCTCGCCGTGCAGGATGGCGTAGGTCCGGTTGGAAAAGACGATCGTCACCACGTCGAGCTTTTCCCGCGACTGGGTCCATAATCCCTGCACCGTGTACATGCCGCTGCCGTCCGCCTCCAGATTCAGCACCTTGCGGCCAGGACAGGCGATGGCCGCGCCAGTCGCCATTGGAATGCCGCCGCCGATCGATCCGCCTGTGCCCATCATGTAATCGTGCGGGGCGGCAAAGGCCGAGAGCGCAAAATAGCGCCGCGCCGAGGTGACGGCCTCGTCACAGACGATCGCATTCTCCGGCAGCTTCCGGGCTACCGAAAGTGCAACCGCGTCGTCCGTTAGCTTGCCGCGCGGGGCCGGCTCATCGGGAAAGGCCGTGGCGACGGGCACCGGCTGCGACGGTTTGATGCCCAGTTCGTCGCGAAGCGCAGCGAGTGCCGCCTTCAAATTCTCGCCATGCTCGGCCAACGACATCAGTTCACAGCCTTCGCTCACAAGCCGGCTCGGCTTTCCGGGATAGGCAAAGAACGCCACCGGTTCCTTGGCTCCAACGAGGATCAGGAGATCGATGTCGGCAAGGAGAGTGCGCGCGGCGTCGATCGGATATGGAACGCGGGTAGGCGCAACTCGGCCGCGGCCGCGCTGCATCCGGGCGATCAGAACGTCGCTGAACAGCCGGACATCCGAAACCGCCGATATCTGTCCGGCGATTTCCAAGGCATCCTCACGCGCGGCCGGCCCACGCAGGATCATGCCGACGCGACCGGGCGCGGCGCGAATGGCTCCGGCAATCTTGCGCACGATGGCTGCGTCGACCGAAGGCGGCGCCGCGAGCTCCACCTTGGCCGACAGGGAGCGAACTGGCCTCTCCCCACGCCGCGTCCGCCGGCAGGATCAGCGTAGCGATGCCGGGAGGCGTCAGCGAAGCGCGAAAGGCCGCCTGCGCGGCCGGCGCGATGTCGGCCGGACCGGCGATGCGGCGGACCCAGTTCGACATCGGCGCGGCGAGACCTTCAATGTCGCTGGTGAGCGGCGCGTCGAGCGGCAGGTGATAAGAGGCATGGTCGCCGACGATGTTGATCATCGGCACGCGGGCGCGCCGGGCATTGTGGATGTTGGCCAGGCCATTGGCCAATCCGGGGCCGGTGTGGAGCAGCGTCGCGGCCGGCCGATCGGTCATCCTGGCGTAGCCGTCGGCGGCACCCGTCACCACACCCTCGGCAAGACCGAGCACGCAGCGCATCTCCGGCTTGCGGTCGAGCGCGGCGACGAAGTGCATTTCCGAGGTACCGGGATTGGCGAAGCAGACATTCACGCCATTCGCCAGCAGCACATCGCAAAGCACATCGGCGCCATTCATCGCGTTCCCTCTCGTCCGATTGTCCCCGGACAATTGAGCCGACAAGTCTTCATGCCGCAATGTCCGGTCAACGACTTTGAGGTGATCCAGCTTCAGGAGTGCCGGCGGGTTCAGGCGACCGTCGCCTTCAAGAAAGCCATGACAGCGGCAGTCAGCGCATCGCCGTCCTCCCCGAAGCGGTGGTTGAATCGCCCATATGCCAATAGGCGCCGCCGTCGAATAGGGCGACTTTGGTTCCCCGGCCCGTAGCCGGGCCGCGAGGTCGTGGGCCGCGGTTGCATGGGCCGGCGCGCTCCGCCGCCCGGGGAAGCACCATGGAACATTTGCCTGATCTGGCGGTTTGATGCAGGCCCGGCCCTGGCCTCGTCCATGCTGGGCGGATTGCTAGTCGGACCGAAGGACCGATGCCCTCGGCCGACGCTTCCGAACGGTGACCACCAATGAGGAAGACGTATCGACCTCCATCCGCGCCGCCCAATCGGCGCACAAGCCGTTCGGAACCTCTGCGCCTGTTTCCGGCAATTGCGCTGGCGGTATTCCTTTCGGCTCCGGCGGCTGCCCATCAGGCGCCCACGGGCTGGCAGTATGACAGCTCATGCTGCTCGGGAATGGACTGCTACCAAGCACCCGCGGCCGACGTGAAGGAAACGAAATATGGGTACCAGCTCTCCACCGGAGAGCTCATTCCCTACTCCGATCGTCGGATCAGGCGTTCGCGTGACGAGTTCTTTCACGAGTGTAAGCCCGGTGGCGACGCGAATTCTCAGCATTCCTTCTGCCTCTACGTTCCCGACCACGACATGTGAGTGGAAAACCTAAGATTTTCCTTGAAGCTCTCCCGGCCATCACCACCTAATCATCATGGGTGAGCATTCCGTCCGCATCGGGTGCTGTGAGTCGTCAATGCCCGATTGCAGGCGCTCTCTCTCATATGAGGGAACCACAATGCTTTCCGGCAGTTGAATACGAGACGAGCTGACTGGCCGACTGGCAACCAGAGCGGCTCTGAGGGCAGAATATCATGCGAGAGAACCAATCCGACGTCTTCGATCTGTTTTCGGAGATATATTCCAACGCGGCCCAGGAAGAGATGAGCCTCCAGCAGTATCTGCTTGGCTGCCGCGAAGACAAATCCATGTATGCCTCGGCGCCCGAACGAATGGTCGAGGCCATCGGCGAGCCCAATCTGGTCGACACCAGCAAGGATGAGCGGCTCGGGCGCATCTTCTCGAACCGGACCATCAAGGTGTACCCCTCCTTCTCCGATTTCTACGGAATGGAGGATACGATCGAGCGCATCGCCGGATATTTCCGTTATGCCTCTCAGGGTCTCGAGGAGCGCAAGCAGATCCTTTACCTGCTCGGGCCGGTCGGCGGCGGCAAGTCCTCGCTTGCCGAACGGCTGAAGAAGCTTATGGAACAGCGCCCGATCTACACCCTGAAGGTCGGCAACCAGATCAGCCCTATATTCGAATCGCCGCTTGGCCTTTTCCATCCCGATCGGATGGGCGATCTGCTGGAAGACAAATACGGGATAGCCCGCCGCCGCCTGAATGGGCTCATCTCGCCTTGGGCGGCCAAACGGCTCGACGAACTGTCCGGCGACATTTCCAAATTCAGCGTGGTCAAGCTGTCGCCATCGCGTCTGCGTCAGATCGCCATCGCCAAGACCGAGCCCGGCGACGAGAACAACCAGGACGTCTCGGCCCTGGTCGGCAAGGTCGACATCAGGCAGTTGGAACATTTCAGCCAATCCGATCCGGATGCCTATTCCTACAGCGGCGGCTTGAACCGGACGACGCAGGGCCTGCTCGAATTCGTCGAGATGTTCAAGGCGCCCATCAAGGTCCTGCACCCGTTGCTGACGGCAACCCAGGAAGGCAGCTACAACGGCACCGAGAATTTCGGCTCCTTCCCCTATCAGGGCATCGTCGTTGCCCATTCCAACGAATCGGAATGGCAGCAATTCAAGAACAACAAGAACAATGAGGCCTTCCTCGACCGCATCCTTGTGGTCAAGGTTCCGTATTGCCTTCGCATCACCGAAGAGAGGCAGATTTACGAGAAACTTCTGCGCGAGAGCGATCTGGCGAACAGTCCCTGCGCGCCCGAAGTGCTGGACATCCTCAGCCGTTTCACCGTCTCGACCCGGCTTGCCGAGCACGAGAACTCGCCGCTCTACACCAAGATGCGCGCCTATGACGGCGAGAACCTCAAGGAGATCGACCCGAAGGCGAAGTCGGTCCAGGAATATCGCGATGCCGCCGGCGTCGACGAAGGCATGACCGGGGTCAGCACGCGCTTCGCCTTCAAGATTTTGTCGCAGACTTTCAACTACGACACCAAGGAGGTCGCAGCCGATCCCGTGCACTTGATGTACATCCTCGAGGAGGCGATCAAACGCGAGCAATTCCCCAAGGAAACCGAAGCCGCGTACCTCGAGTTCATCAAATCGGAACTTGCAGCGCGCTACGCCGAGTTCATCGGCCACGAGATCCAGAAGGCTTACCTGGAATCGTATAGCGAGTACGGCCAGAACCTTTTCGACCGCTACATCGCCTATGCCGATGCGTGGATCGAGGATCAGGACTACAAGGATCCCGATACCGGCCAGATCCTCAATCGCGAGGTCCTGGACAAGGAATTGTCGCAGGTTGAAAAGCCGGCCGGCATCGCCAATCCCAAGGATTTTCGCAACGAGGTGGTCAAGTTCACCTTGCGCGCCCGGGCGCGCAACCATGGCCGCAATCCGTCCTGGACGAGCTATGAAAAGCTTCGCGAAGTGATCGAGAAGCGCATGTTCGGTCAGGTCGAGGATTTGTTGCCGGTGATCAGCTTCGGCTCCAAGCAGGACAGCGTCACCGAGAAGCGGCACAACGAATTCGTGCAGCGGATGGTGGAGCGCGGCTACACTCAGCGGCAGGTGCGCCGGCTGGTCGACTGGTACATGCGCGTGAACAAGGCTGGCTGACCAAAGCCCGAAGGGTTCGCATGCCGATCTTCATCGACCGCCGCCTGAATCCGAAGGACAAGAGCCTGAGCAATCGCCAGCGCTTCCTGAAGCGCGCTCGGGAAGAGCTCAAGCGCAGCATCCGCGACCATGTCCGGACAGGCCGCATCGCCGAGGTCGACCGCGAGCATGCCGTGCCGATGCCCCGCAAAGGCACCAGCGAACCGACCTTCAGCGACGCCAGGGACAGTGGGCAGCGCCAGCACATACTGCCCGGCAACAAATCGTTCAGTCCCGGTGATCTGATACCCAAGCCTGGCGGCGGCGGCACTGGCTCTTCGGCGCCGGGAACCAAGCAATCCGAGGATGACTTTCGCTTCGTGCTGTCGCGCGAGGAAGTGCTCGACCTCTTCTTCGAAGATCTCGAACTGCCCGATCTGGTCAAGCTCAATCTCAAGCAGATACTGAGCTTCAAGCCAAGACGGGCGGGCTTCACGGCAAGCGGGGCGCCGACCAACGTCAATGTCGGACGCACCATGCGAAACAGCCACGGCCGCCGCATCGCGCTCAGGCGTCCCAAGCAGGCGGAGCTGGACGCCATCTCAACGCAGATCGCCGAGTTGGAAGCGAAGCCGCCAACCGAGGCAACGCGCGAACGCATCGCTGCTCTGCGCGAGGAAGTTGATCGGCTTGAACGCCGGCGCAGGCGGATCGCCTATGTCGATCCGGTCGACATTCGGTTCAACCGCTTCGACCCCCAGCCGGTGCCGAATGCCAGCGCCGTCATGTTTTGCCTGATGGACGTGTCGGGATCGATGGGAGAGCGCGAGAAGGATCTGGCCAAACGGTTTTTCGTGCTGCTGCATCTGTTCCTGACGCGGCGCTACGAAAGGACGGACATCGTTTTCATCCGCCACACCCATGAGGCCAAGGAGGTGGATGAGCACACCTTCTTCTACCACACCGAGAGCGGCGGTACCGTCGTCTCGACGGCGCTTGAGGAAATGCACCGCATCATAGAGCAGCGCTATCCGGTCGCGGAATGGAATATCTATGCCGCTCAGGCTTCCGACGGCGACAACTTCGCCACCGATTCCGAGCGCTGCATAGAACTCCTCGACCGCAAGCTCATGCGTCTGTGCCAGTATTTCGCCTATGTGGAAATCATCGACGAACGCGAAAGCCACATTTTCGGCTCCACCGAGAACGGAACGTCGCTCTGGCGCGCCTACAACGCGGTCGACGGAAAGTGGCCGAATTTCCAGATGAGGCGCATCGCGGCTCCCGCCGATATCTATCCGGTCTTTCGCGAGCTCTTCGCAAGGCAGCCTAGTCTGCGCAAGAGCGCGTGAGAACGCGGGCGGATGGGACATAGGCCGATGGTCAATCAGGCGCGCAAATCCGAACTGTTATTTTCCGGGTCGGACTGGGATTTTGCGAAACTGTCTCGGGTCTACGACGAGATCGAGGCGATCGGGATCGAAGAGCTTCACCTGGACATCTATCCGGTGCAGATGGAGGTCATTTCCTCCGAGCAGATGCTCGACGCTTATTCCTCGGTCGGCATGCCGCTGATGTATCGGCATTGGTCGTTCGGCAAGCATTTCCTTTACAACGAGCTTCTCTACCGCAAGGGCGCGCGCGGTTTGGCCTATGAACTGGTCATCAACTCCAACCCTTGCATCGTCTACCTCATGGAAGAAAACACCATGGCCTTGCAGGCCCTGGTGACCGCCCACGCCGCGCTTGGCCACAACCATTTCTTCAAAAACAATCATCTCTTCCGGCAATGGACGGACGCCGGAGGCATCCTGAGCTATCTGGACTTCGCCAAGGGCTACATCGCCCGATGCGAGGAACGGCACGGACTGCAGGCCGTCGAGGCGGTGCTCGATGCCGCCCACGCGCTGATGGAGCAAGGCGTGTTCCGCTACCATCGGCCGCCGAAGCTGTCGTCGGAACAGCAGCGCGAAGGCCTTCGCGAGCGCCTCGAATATGAGGAGCGTTCCTACAATGATCTGTGGCGCACGCTGCCGACCGCGCAGGACAAGAACAAGCCGGAGGCAGGGGACGAAAGCTTGGCCGAGCGGAAGAAATCGCTCAATCTGCCCGAGGAGAACCTGCTCTACTTCCTCGAGAAGAACAGCCTGGTGCTTGAGCCCTGGCAGCGCGAGATCATCAGGATCGTGCGGGTGATTGCGCAATATTTTTACCCGCAGCGGCAAACCCAGGTGATGAACGAAGGCTGTGCCACCTTCGTGCACTACACCCTGATGAACATGCTTTTCGATCGCGGCCGCATCAGCGAAGGCGCCATGCTCGAGATCTTGCGAAACCATTCGAACGTGGTTTTTCAGCCGGCCTATGACGATCCGCGTTATTCCGGGATCAATCCCTATGCGCTGGGCCTCGGCATGATGCAGGACATCCAGCGCATCTCGACCGAGCCGACCGCGGAGGACCGCGACTGGTTTCCGGACATCGCCGGCCGTGGCGACTGGCGCGACACCTTGCTCGATGCCTGGGCCAACCACCGTGACGAATCCTTCATCCGCCAGTATCTGAGCCCCGCTTTGATCCGGAAATGGCGGCTCTTCGTGCTGGCCGACGGCGCCGACGAGCCGCATTACGAGGTCGCCTCGATCCATAATGAGCGCGGCTACAGCAAGATACGGTCCGCGCTGGCCCGAAGCTACGATGTGGGGGCGAGCCGGCCCGACATCCAGGTGGTCGACGTGGATCTTCTGGGAGACCGGCATTTGCGGCTGCAGCACAAGGTCAAGGACGGCATCCAGCTAGAGGACGAAAGCCGCGACGCGACCTTGCGCCACATCCGAAGCCTATGGGGTTATGACGTCAGCCTGGCGGCAATGGATGCCGAAACCGGCGCCGTGCTCAGCGAGCGCTCGACCAAGGAACTTTGAGCACCGGGCAGGAAGCCGCCCTTTGCAGCCCGGTCTCACCTGAAGATCGGCGCACCCTAACCTTCGCCGGCGGGCCGGATCCTCAACCTTGCTATGCGGTTCTTGTCGCGCTTCATCACCACGAAACGCTTGCCGTGGAAGGTGAAGGCCTGCTTCTCGTCTGGGATCGTCTGCGTCTCATGGATGACCAGGCCGGCGATCGTCGTCGCCTCCTCGTCCGGCAGATCCCAGTCGAGCGCCCGATTGAGGTCGCGAATAGCCACCGTGCCGTCGACGACGACCGAGCCGTCGGACTCCTGCTTGACGCCTTGCATGTCGACATCGTGCTCGTCCGCGATCTCGCCGACGATCTCCTCGATAATGTCTTCCAGTGTTACCAGCCCTTCCATCTCGCCATACTCGTCGACGACGATGGCGAAATGCGCCTTGCGGCGTAGGAAGGCGTTGAGCTGATCCTGCAAGGTGGTGGTGTCGGGCACGAACCATGGCTTCGACGCGATCCTTGTCACGTCGATCTTGGAAAAGTCGTTGCCGACCTCGTTGAGCGCCCGCAGCAGATCCTTGGCATGCAGCACGCCGACGATGTTGTCGAGCGAGCCTTTCCAGAGCGGCATGCGGGTATGCGGGCTCTGCAGAATCTCGCGCACCACCATTTCCGGCGGATCGTCGGCGTTGACCGAGCGCATGTTGGTGCGGTGGACCATCACGTCCGAAACCTCGAGCTCCTCGAGTTCGAAAAGCGCGCCCAGCCGGTTGCGATCCTCGCGCGCCTGCCCGTTGCGGCGGGTCTCGTCGCCGTTCTCGTCCGGCTCATCCTGCTCGGGCTCCGTCGGTTCGATCGGCCGCAGACTGTAGCCGAGCGCCGCGAAGAGCCGCGTGCGCAAGAGAAACGCCAGCACGATCACGGCGGCAAGGACGGCTGCGGCGATCCAGCCGAAGTCGATCATCCGGGATGGCTCGCCTTGAGGAAGGACAGCACTTCGGAGGGCGGCACGTCCTTGGCGATAAAGGCCTGGCCGACGCCACGCGTCAGGATGAAGGTAAGCGCGCCGCGCGACACCTTCTTGTCCTGGGTGATGAAGCCAAGCAGCGTCTCGGCATCCGGCAGTTGGCCCGCTATGTCGGCCATCCGCCAGGGCAGGCCGACGGCGCGAAGGTGCGCCTCGACGCGCTCCGCGTCGTCCGGGCTCGCCAGATTGAGGCGCGCGGAGAAGCGGTGCGCCAGCGCCATGCCGATCGCGACCCCCTCGCCATGGACGAGACGGGCACCGTCATAATTCGTGGCGGCTTCGAGAGCATGCCCGAATGTGTGGCCGAGATTGAGCAGCGCCCGGTCGCCGGTCTCGAACTCGTCGCGGGCGACCACATCGGCCTTGGCGCGGCAAGCCTCGGCGATGGCTTCGGTCCGCTCCGGGCCGCCGGCGAACACCTTTTGCCAATTCTCCTCCAGCCAAGCGAAGAAGCCGGGACGGTCGATCAGCCCGTATTTGGCGAGCTCGGCATAGCCGGCGCGGAATTCGCGGATCGGCAAAGTGTCGAGCACGCCGGTGTCGGCAAGCACCAGTTTTGGCTGGTTGAAGACCCCGATCAGGTTCTTGCCGCGCGCGCTGTTGATGCCGGTCTTGCCGCCGACGGATGAATCGACCTGCGCCAGCAGCGATGTCGGCACCTGCACGAAGTTCATCCCGCGCCGCACGATGCCGGCGGCGAAGCCGGCAAGATCGCCGATGACGCCCCCGCCAAGTGCCACGACGACATCGCGCCGTTCGAGCTTGGCGGCGAGCACGCCGTCGACGACCTCCTCGAGGTGGGTAAAGCTCTTGGTCTTTTCGCCGGCCGGCAGGGTGATGACGGCGGCCTCGATGCCGCCTTTTTCAAGGCCGGCCTGCAGCGTTTCGAGATGCGCTGCGGCAACGTTCTCGTCGGTAACGATGGCCGCGCGCGTGCCGGGAAGGCGGCCTGCGATTTCGGTTCCTGAGCCGGAAAGCAGGCCGGGCCCGATAAGTATGTCATAGGCACGGTCGCCGAGCCCGACCTCGACCTTCACCGGTTCGGTATGGCTCACGGCTCCACCTCGTCGTCGCTGGTGGCGATTGGCGCGATCCCGAGGTAAGCACAAAGCGCGCATACCACCTCGCTGGCGATGACTTCCTTGCGGTCGTCGCGGGTCGAAACCGTGAGGTCGGCGGTGGCATAGACCGGGTAGCGCTCGCTCATCAGCTTCTCCAGCACGCCGCGCGGATCCGGATTCTTCAACAGCGGCCGGTTCTGTTTTTTCGAAACCCGCTCCATCAGCAGATCGAGATCGGCCTTCAGCCAGACCGAGACGCCATGCGCATCGATCGACTCGCGCGTCTGCGCGTTCATGAAGGCGCCGCCGCCGGTCGAAAGCACCTGCGGGCCGTTTTCGAGCAGACGCAAGATGACCCGCTGCTCCAGCGCCCGGAACTCAGGTTCGCCATAACGCTCGAACAGCTCCGGCACGGTCATGCGCGATACGCTCTCGATCTCCTGGTCGCTGTCGATGAAGGGCAGGGAAAGCATTGTCGCCACCTTGCGGCCGATTGCGGTCTTGCCGGCGCCCATCAGGCCGACGAAGACGATCGAGCGGCTGCCGAGCCGCTCGAGCAGCGCGACACGGCCTTCGTCCGGCGGATTTGCTGGCAGCGCGTTCATGCGGAACCCTCTTTGCGCCGTATCGACATCAAAAGCCCGTTTGCGTCAAGCAGGCCGCCGCAGGCGGGCCAGATCGCCCCTCTTCCGTCGAGAAGCTTCCTCGACAAATCCTCTGCCCCAGCCCTTCGTCCTTGAATTGGCCGGAATGGCGTCCCATAAGGGCACAGGGTTTGGAATCGCAGAACAAGAAGACGGGCGAAGACTGAATGCCGACATTGTTTCGCTTTGTCGTGACGCTGGCGGTTCTTGCAGGCGTCGCTTATGGCGCGATGTTCGCGCTGGCGATGTTCGTGGAGCCGAAAAAGGCCGAAATGAGCGTGCGCATTCCCGCGGAAAAGCTCAATCCGAAGAAGAACTGACCCGGCCAAATGAACAGCACGGCCCGCATCGAAGCCTTTCTGGAGATGATGAGCGCCGAGCGGGGTGCGGCCGAGAACACGCTTTCCTCCTACCGCCGCGACCTCGAAGACGCCTCCGAAGCTATCGGTGGCGGGCTGGCCGGAGCGGCAGCTGCCGACATCCGCGCCTATCTCGACGACATCGCGGCGCGTGGCTTTGCGCCGACCTCGCAGGCGCGCAAATTGTCGGCGATCCGCCAATTCTTCAAATTCCTCTATGCCGAGGGCCTGCGCGGCGACGACCCGACCGGCACGCTGGACAGCCCGAAGA
>NZ_RZSF01000086.1:0-21371 GCF_004023325.1 Mesorhizobium sp. M1A.F.Ca.ET.072.01.1.1
CTCCGGGGCAGGTGGCAATGCGGGTGCGCGGATCGGTGGGGGCGGTGATGAAGCCGAGGGCGGACGCGGAGGCTTGGAGGGGAGGGCAGGCGGATGCGGTGAGGCCGAGGAAAAGCAGGGTGCGGCCTGGGGCCAGGCGGATTTCGGTCGAGTCCAGATCTGAGGCCCGGGCGGCGAGGTCGATGAGGTTCTGGGCCGGCATGCTTCCGAAGGGCAGGCCGATGCCGAGGGCTTGACCTTCGCGTAGGTCAAAGAGGCCGATCGGTGAGCGATGGCGCTCTAAGGCGCCCCCCTCTGTCCTGCCGGACATGTCCGGCAGGACAGAGGGGGGCGCGAAGGAATGCCAGCCTGCGAGAGAAGCCAATTGCCGCTCCGACAAATCCCGTGTGTGCGCCTCGCGACCTTTCTCGGCGACCATCCTGAGCGCTGCGAGGGCGATGTCGCGTGCGGCGTCCGCATCGACTGTCGCGAGCGGTCTTGCATCGTGCGCGTCGCCCGCAACGGACATGCCCCATTTCACGCCAGCAGCAGTGTGCACTGCCTTCAACCGCACATCAGCTGTCACTGCGTCCAACGTCAACTGCCCGCCGCCGTCGACGACCACGGACACCTTCGGCCCCAACCGTCGAGTCAGCCCGGCCTCTTCAACCGCCGCCCTGATCCGTTCCGCCAGCGGGCGCGGATCTGCAATCTCCTGGGGGTCGATACCCGCGAGCGGCCCGGTCTCCACCGGCACGCCCGTCCGCACCGCAATGCCCAGCGCATCCACTTCCGCCGCCAGCAGCCCAGCGCTGTATGCGGTCAGGCCGCGGATCTGCAGGCTACCGCGAGCGGTCACTTCCATGATGCCGTTGCCGTGGCGCAAGGCGGATTCGCAGAGACCGATCAGCGACTTGGGCGCAAGCCCTCCAGCAACCGGATTGAGCCGCACCAGCAGGCCGTCGCCGGTCTGCATCGGTGCGGACAAAGCAGGGCAGGCGCCGCGGCGCGAGAAGGCGTTCATGCCGCCACCCCGCTTGCCTGCGCCTCGGCGATCAAGGCCGTGAGATCGTCGTCGATGGAATTCCTGAGCGGATGCCAGAGACCGCGCCGTCGCGCAGCCAGGAATCGCTCAGCGATGACCTTCGCGGCGGCGGGATTTTCGCGCAGCAAGAAGGCTCGGACTTCCGCGTCGCCGATATAGGCGTCGTGCACCGCCTCGATCAGCGCGCCCGATATGGCATGCGTGGTCTCGGCGAAGCCGACCAGGCGGTCGAC
Source organism: Mesorhizobium sp. M1A.F.Ca.ET.072.01.1.1 (assembly GCF_004023325.1). Classification (NCBI taxonomy): domain Bacteria; kingdom Pseudomonadati; phylum Pseudomonadota; class Alphaproteobacteria; order Hyphomicrobiales; family Phyllobacteriaceae; genus Mesorhizobium; species Mesorhizobium sp. M1A.F.Ca.ET.072.01.1.1. Next base: position 1,258 of record NZ_RZSF01000086.1, read on the forward strand.
CGTCTCGGCGAATTCCGAGGCGCCGCGGGGGCCGTGGCGCATCTGCCCGGCAATGAAGCGCGGATTGACGGCGCGGGCCCGCACCACGCGTGACACGGCTTCGCCGACCGATCGCGGCCTCGGCTTCTTAGGGTCAGTCGTGTCGAGCACGATGACATCGGCATTCCTGCCAAGCGCGGCAAGTGCGGCCGAAAACCCGCCGATGAAGGCGACATCGGCCGAACCTTCGAGGATGTCGCGGCCCGGGTCGTCGCCGGTGTGGACAAGCAGGTCCGCGTCGGCGATGCGGCCCTCGAAGACGCCGGGCGCGGAGATGGCCTCACCGTCGGCGCCGCCATAGGCATGCGAGGTTGCTTCGAGATAGGCGCGGCCGATCTCTTCGCGCGCGCTCCATTCGCCGCGCGACAGCAATTCCTCTACCCCGGCGCCGTAAGTGCCGGGCGAGGTGCCGAAAATGCGCGGACCGATTTTGCCTTGGGCACGGGCCGCGGCGGCAAGCGGATTTTCCGAATCGTCCTCGTCGCGACCGGCGACGGCGCTGGCAGCGGCGTCGATCAGCCCGATCTGGGTCGGGAACATATCGCGAAACAGGCCGGAGATGCGCCAGGTGACGTCGACGCGCGGGCGGCCGAGGGCGGCCGGCGGCATCACCTCGATGCCGGTGACGCGGCCCGTTGCGGCATCCCATTGCGGCCGGCAGCCCATCAGCGCCAGGCCTTGCGCGATCTCCTCGCCGCCGGTGCGCAACGAGGCGGAGCCCCAGAGGTCGATGACCAACGAGCGCGGCCAGTCGCCATGGCTCTGCATGTAGCTGCGCACGACTTCTTCCGCCGCCGCCTGCCCGAGATCATAGGCCGTCGACGTCGGCATGGTGCGCGGATCTGAGGTGAAAAGGTTGCGGCCGGTGGGCAGGACATCGGAACGAACGCGCGCCGGCGCGCCTGCCGGTCCGGCCTTGATGTGACGGCCGTCGAGCGCAGCGAGCAGGGCGTTTTTTTCGGTCTCGACGCTTTGGCGGCGCAGCGGATCGGCTTCGTCATCGGGCGCGCGGCCATAGACATGCAGCCCGTCCTTGACGGCAAAATCCTTGAGGTCGCACAGCCACGCGTCGATGCGGCGCAGCGCCTCGTCCGGCGCATCGGTTCCGGCAACTCCGGCTTCAGAAGCAAGGCCTGTCTTCTGCGCCGTTTCGACGATCAGCCTTGCAAGTCGGTCACGGCGGCGGCGGTCGAGCCCGTCGGCTTGTGCGTATTCGTCGACCAGCCGCTCAAGCCTCTGTTGCGCCTCGTCGAGCCCGGCGCCGGTCAGCGGCGGCGGCAGGTGACCGAGCGTGACGGCCGAGATGCGGCGCTTGGCCTGCGCCGCCTCGCCGGGATTGGAGACGATGAAAGGATAGATGACGGGCAGAGAGCCGGTGACGATCTCAGGGAAGCAGTTGTCGGAGAGCGCGACCGTCTTGCCGGGAAGCCATTCGAGCGTGCCATGCGCGCCGACATGGACGATGGCGTGGACGCCGAGCGACTTTTGCAACCACAGGCCGAAGGCGATCAGCTCGTGGCGCGGGGGAAGGGTCGGGTCATGGTAGTCAGCGCGGCGGTCTGCGGAGCGACCACGGTGGGGGGCCAGCGCCACGGTGACGTTGCCGAAGGCGGCGGCGCGGAAGGGGAAGCTTGCGGAAGGAGGCGCTTGAACACCCCCCTCTGTCCTGCCGGACATCTCCCCCTCAAGGGGGGAGATTGGCAGTTTCGCTGACGGCGCTTCTCCTCCAGCGTTGATGATTGGCGAAAGCATCGATGCAGGCGCAATCTCCCCCCTAGAGGGGGAGATGTCCGGCAGGACAGAGGGGGGCGCATTGACGTGAGCTTTGCCGTTGGCTCTTCCCCATGCTGCCTCAACCGTGTCGCGTGCACCTTCGGGAAGCGCTGCCGAAAAGGCGAGATATTCCTGTAAGGTGAGACCAAGTCCACCCACCTCCAACACATCCAGCAATCCGCGCGGCGATTGCGGAATCCCATCAACCGCATAGCCCTGTTCCTTGAGGTCGTGCAGCATGGCGAGCACACTCGACGGCACATCCAGGCCGACAGCATAGCCGGTGCGTCCGGGCGCGCTTGGATAATCCGGAATCAGGATCGCCAGCTTGCGTTCCGCCCGCTGCGTCCGTTGAAGGCGGAGGAAGGCGGCGATGCGGGCGGCGACCTGCGCGACGCGATCCGCCTCGGGACGGTTGGCGAAGGCGCGGAAGGCCAGCGCCGGATCGGTGTCAATCTCGCCCTTGAAGGAGATCGCGCCGGCGAGGATACGGCCATCGAGCTCGGGCAGCACGACATGCATGGCAAGGTCGGCGGGCGCCAGGCCGCGCTGGTTTTTCTCCCAGACTTCGCGCCGCGTCGTGGCGACGATGACCTGGAACACGGGCACGCCGGCACGGTCGAAGAGCGTTTCGGCACCCGGCTCGGCACCGGAGGCGAAGGCGGTTGCAGTGACGATGGCGGACGGGTTCAACGAGGTGATGGCGGTTTCGACGAAAGCCAGCGATACCGGGTCCTTGAGGCTCGAAACGAAGATCGGCACGGGCATGATGCCCTGCGACCGCAACGCCTCCGTCAGGGCATCGATTGGGGCGACGTCGGCGGCGAGCAGCATCGAACGGTAGAAGAGGATGGGGATGACGGGGGCACCGACGCTGTCGATGTTGAGCTCTGTCACACCCCCCTCTGTCCGGCAGGACAGAGGGGGGTGTGAAGGACCGCCGACATCGATGATCTCAGGCTCCTCTACAACCCCCAATCCAGCCTGGTAATACCCCGCCTTCGGCACGCTCACCGGCTCGGCCACGGCCGTATCCGACCCGGCGAGTCTTGCCAGTCTTTGCACCAGCGCGCTCATGTTCGCTGGGCCGCCTTCGCGGAAATAGCCGAGCAGGGCGTCGAGTTCGGCGCGCGGCAGGGTCGAGCCTTCGATCAGCCGCAGATCCTCGTCGTGGCTTTCGCCCGGCAGCAGCGCCAGTTTGATATTTCGCTCGCGCGCAACCGCTGCGAGCTGGTCGCAGCCGTAGCGCCACCAGTCGTAGCCGCCGAGAATGCGGACCAGGACGACCCTGGCATGGCGCGCGACGCTGTCGATCCAGAGATCGACCGACATCGGATGGCGGAGATCGCGAAGTGCTGCCAGCCGCATCGACGGCAGCCGCGCGGCGTCGGCCTTCCACGCAGCGGCGAGGCCGGCGAGATCGCTGTCGGTGAAGGACAGGGCCACGACATCCGCAGGCGTCTGCCTGAGGTCGATCGGCTCGGCGAGATCGTCGAGCGAGGCGGATGTCGTGGTGAGGATGTGCATCGCGGTTCGGTCTTGCCTCAGCCGGCGAGGATACGCTCGATCGCCGGGCGGTTCAGCCCTTTGAGGCCGATGACGACGAGCCGCGATCGGCGGTCGTCGTTCGACGTCCAGGCGCGGTCGTAATAGTGGTTGACGCGCGGGCCGACGGCCTGGAGCAGCAGCCGCATCGGCTTGCCACCCACCTCGACAAAGCCTTTGACGCGCAGAACGTTTTCCTGCTCGGCGGCGAGAGCGACGCGCTTTGCCAGCTCATCCGGACTGGCGATGGACGGGATATCGAGGACGAAGGAGTCGAAATCGTCATGCTCATGGTCGAGCTCGTCATCGTGATGGGTCTTGCGGTTCTCGATGTCGTCTTCGACGGCGAGGCCAAGACCGAGCAGCACCGACGGGTCGACCTTGCCCTGTGCGGTCGGTACGACCTTGACCGCGCGCGCCACGTGCTCGCCGATGACGGCGTTGGCGCGCTCCGAGCCGGCCGCGTCCATCAGATCGCTCTTCGACAGGATGATCAGGTCGGCGCAAGCGATCTGGTCCTCGAACACCTCTTCGACTGGATCATCGTGGTCGAGGGAATCGTCGGCGGCGCGCTGCGCCTGCAGGGCGTCCATATCGGCGGCGACGCGGCCGTCGGCCAGCGCCGGACCGTCGACCACGGCGATGACGCCATCGACCGTCACGCGGCTCTTCACCGTCGGCCACTGGAAGGCCTGGACGAGCGGCTTCGGCAAAGCGAGGCCGGAGGTTTCGATCAGGATGTGGTCGACTTTCGGCGTGCGCGACAGGATCTGGTCGAGCGCCGGCACGAAGTCGTCGGCGACGGTGCAGCAGATGCAGCCATTGGCCAGTTCGACGATGTTTTCCTCCGGACAGGTGTCGACGCCGCAGCCTTTCAGGATCTCGCCGTCGATGCCGACATCGCCGAATTCGTTGACGATGATCGCCAGCCGCTTGCCCTTGGCGTTTTCGAGCAGGTTGCGGATCAGCGTGGTCTTGCCGGCGCCGAGAAAGCCGGTGACGACAGTGCAGGGAACACGGGAGAGGGATGCGGTCATGTCAGTCCTTCAGCAGGTCGAGGGGAGGGATGCGGGCAACCAGGCCGCGCTTGAGGGAATCGGGCCGGCCTCGCCACGGGATGAGGCCGTCGGTCGAGGTGGCAAAGAGCTTTGCGCCGGTGACGAGGTCGGCGCCGCTGGTCGTTTCCAGGTCACCGAAGACATAGCTCCAGCAGCCGTCGCGCAGCAGCGCCGCGCTCAGGCGGCGTTTGCAATTGCCGAGACACTCGACGGTGCGGATGCGGATTTTCTCGTCCGGCGCGGCGCGGCGCGCGTCTTCGGCAAGGAGGGCGCCGGCACGCGGATGCGCGTCCGAACCGGTCTCATCTCGGCAGGAGGAGCAGACGATGACGGTCACTTCCGATAGCGCGTCGCGGGGTTCGGACGAAATGTCCGCGGTATTAGCCGGAAAACTGACGTTGCGATCCAAAACCAGGCTCCTTGCCCGGAAAACCCGCCGAGCGATCGGATTCTCATGTCTCAGACGGCAGGTCTCCTGGCTCGCGGGTCGTCGCCTTGCGCCGCCTTCCCGGGAACATCCCAGTGGTTTTCGGCTGAGGCTCGTCGCTCACAGTTGCGGGGACAGCCGCGGATTTGGGTTTTCCCGCACCGCATTCCCTCTTGGCTCCTCCCCTTGCCGGGAGGAGACCGTCTGCGGCGGATTTAGGCTTAGAGGTGCTGGCATGTCAACGCGCGGCTACGACACCGAAATGTCGGCCAACGCCGGCCCAAGGTCGCCGGCCGGCGTCACCTCGATGGTTTCCAAGCCGAGCCATGCCTGCATCTGTTTCAACTCATCGAAGAGCTGTGCGGCCGTTTCGGCGGGAGCGCCGGCTTCGGCAAAAGCCGCATGGACGCGCAGCACGCCGGCCGGGCGGTCAGCTCTCAGATCGACCCGGGCAACGATCCGGTCGCCGAGCAGGAAAGGCAGCACGTAGTAGCCGTACTGGCGCTTCTCGGCCGGCGTGTAGATCTCGATGCGGTAGCGGAAGCCGAAGAGTTTTTCCGTCCGGGTGCGTTCGAATACCACCGGATCGAAGGGCGCGAGCAGGGCGCGGGCCTCGATCCGGCGCGGAAAGCGGGCGTCCTTGTGGAGATAGGCGGGCTTGTCCCAGCCTTCGACCTTCACCAGCAGCAGTTCGCCCATCTCGACCAGTTCCTCGATCCTGGCTCTCGTATCGCCAGGCGCCAGGCGGAAATAGTCACGCAGATCGCCATAGGTTGCGATGCCATGGGCGCGGGCGGAAATGCGCAGCAATTGGCGATGCGCGTCCTCGACCGAGGGCACCGGCAGGTCGAGGATGGCCTGCGGCAGAACCCGCTCGGGCAGGTCGTAATAGCGCTCGAATCCTCGCCGGTAGGCGGTGGTGATGCGCCCGGCCCAGAACAGCCATTCGAAAGCGTGCTTGGCCTCGCTCCAGCCCCACCATCCGCCATTGCCCTTGTGGCCTTCGATGTCGGAGGCGGCGATCGGCCCGCGTTGCGCGACTTGCCCGTAGATCTCCTCGATCATCGCCTTGCGCTCGCGGCCCCATTTGGCGAGGCCGAGATACATTTCCTCGCCTTTCTCGGCCCGCTGCATGCGCCAGCGCATCAACGGATAGGTCTCGACGGGCAGGAAGGAAGCCTCATGGGCCCAGTATTCGAAGACGGTTCGCTTGCGGGTGACGGCCGCGTTGTCGAGCAGCGCAAGCGGGTAGGGGCCGAGGCGCGAATAGAGCGGCATATAGTGGGCGCGCACCACGGCGCTGACGGAATCGATCTGCAGCAGGCCAGTTCGGGAAAGCACGCGGGCGAGATGGCGACGATCGGGCGTGCCGGCAGGCCGCGCATCGGTGAAACCCTGCGCGCCGAGCGCAATGCGCCTTGCTGCGGCGAGCGAGATCTTTTCCTTCATCCCTACCGATCCTTTGCCGGGGTTTCCAGTCGGTGATTCCGGCCATGCTAGCAGGCAAATGGCGGGAGATATGTCAGGATAGAAAAGTGGAGTAAAACATGAAGGAAATCAAACAGGAGCGGATCGGACCAGTTTCTTCCGATATGGCGTCCAGGGCCGGATTTTGAACAAGGTTTGACTTGCGTCGCCGAAACCGCTGCGCTAACCCTCGCCGCGTCGCAGCATAGGCCACCTAAAACGGTTCAGCGGGTTAAACTGTCACGCTTCCGCCTTAGAGTCCGTTGCTGTAATCAAAGTGAACTGGCCGCCGAAGGAAAGTCGCCGCATGAGCGCACTCCTAAGTTCGTATCTGCCCATCGTGCTCTTCATCGCAGTGGCGATGGTCGTCGGCCTGGCGCTGATCGTTGCGCCGTTCCTGGTTGCCTACCGCAATCCCGATCCGGAAAAGCTTTCCGCCTATGAATGCGGGTTCAACTCATTCGACGACGCCCGCATGAAGTTCGACATCCGCTTCTACCTGGTGTCGATCCTGTTCATCATCTTCGATCTCGAGGTCGCCTTCCTGTTCCCGTGGGCGGTGTCCTTCTCCAAGCTCGGCATGCTCGGCTTCTGGTCGATGATGGTGTTCCTGGCGGTGCTGACCATCGGCTTTGCCTATGAATGGAAAAAAGGAGCGCTAGAATGGGATTGAACGACAGTTCAGGCACCCTCGTCGCGCCGAAGCCCAAGGGCATCATCGATCCCAACACCGGCAGGCCGGTGGGGGAGGACGATCCCTTCTTCCTCGAGATCAATAATGAGCTGGCCGACAAGGGCTTCCTTGTCACCTCGACCGAGGCGCTGATCACTTGGGCGCGCAGCGGCTCGCTGATGTTCATGACCTTCGGTCTCGCCTGCTGCGCGGTCGAGATGATCCACACCTCGATGCCGCGCTATGACTCAGAGAGGTTCGGCGTCGCGCCGCGCGCGTCTCCGCGCCAGTCCGATATCATGATCGTCGCGGGCACACTGACCAACAAGATGGCGCCGGCGCTGCGCAAGGTCTACGACCAGATGCCGGAGCCGCGCTACGTCATCTCGATGGGTTCGTGCGCCAATGGCGGCGGCTACTATCACTATTCCTATTCGGTGGTGCGCGGCTGCGACCGCATCGTGCCGGTCGACATCTATGTCCCCGGCTGCCCGCCGAGCGCCGAAGCGCTGCTCTACGGCATTCTCCTGTTGCAGAAGAAGATCCGCCGCACCGGCACGATCGAACGGTGAACCAATGGCCTTGGCGTTGCACGAACTCTCCACCTATCTCGGCGAGAAGCTCTCCGGCCGCATCGGCGAAACGGTGCTTGCTTATGGCGAACTGACGGTTTGCGTCGAGCCGGGCAACCTGACCGAGGTCGCGACCTTCCTGCGCGATGACCCGCACTGCCAGTTCGTCTCGATCATCGACATTTGCGGCGCCGACTATCCGTCGCGTGCCAAGCGCTTCGACGTTGTCTACCACCTGTTGTCGCCGAAGCAGAACGTCCGCATCCGCCTCAAGGTCCAGGCCGACGAGGAGACGCTGGTGCCGTCGCTGACCGGCGTCTATCCCGGCGCCGACTGGTTCGAGCGCGAGACCTATGATCTTTACGGCGTGCTGTTCTCGGGCCATCCGGACCTGCGCCGCATCCTCACCGACTACGGCTTCGAGGGGCATCCGCTGCGCAAGGATTTCCCGCTGACCGGCTTCGTCGAGGTTCGCTACGACGACGAGGCCAAGCGAGTCATCTATGAGCCGGTGGAATTGAAGCAGGAATTTAGAAACTTTGACTTTTTGAGCCCATGGGAAGGAACGGATTACGTCCTTCCGGGCGATGAAAAGGCGAAGCCAAATTGAGGCGCCACAATGGCTGAAACCTCCGTCCGCAATTTCAACATTAACTTTGGGCCTCAACACCCTGCTGCGCACGGCGTTTTGCGTCTCGTGCTGGAGCTGGACGGCGAGGTGGTCGATCGCGTCGATCCGCATATCGGCTTGCTGCATCGCGGTACCGAGAAGCTGATCGAGGCCAAGACCTATCTGCAGGCGGTGCCCTATCTCGACCGGCTCGACTATTGCGCGCCGATGAACCAGGAGCATGCCTTCGCGCTCGCGGCCGAGCGCCTGCTCGGCATCGAGGTGCCGAAGCGCGGCCAGCTGATCCGCGTGCTCTATTCCGAAATGGGCCGCATCATGTCGCACATCCTCAATGTGACGACGCAGGCGATGGACGTCGGCGCGCTGACGCCGCCTCTGTGGGGCTTCGTCGAGCGCGAGAAGCTGATGGTGTTTTATGAGCGCGCCTCCGGCTCGCGCATGCATGCGGCCTACTTCCGGCCAGGCGGCGTGCATCAGGACCTGCCGCAGAAGCTGATCGAGGATATCGGCAAGTGGATCGATCCGTTCCTGAAGTCGGTCGACGACCTTGACGCCTTGCTCACCGGCAACCGCATCTTCAAGCAGCGCAATGTCGACATCGGCACGGTGTCGCTCGCCGACGCCTGGGCCTGGGGTTTTTCGGGCGTGATGGTGCGCGGCTCGGGTGCCGCCTGGGACCTGCGCAAGGCGCAGCCCTATGAATGCTATTCCGAGATGGATTTCGACATCCCGATCGGCAAGAACGGCGACTGCTACGACCGTTATCTCGTGCGCATGGAAGAGATGCGCCAGTCGGCGAAGATCATGCGCCAGTGCGTCGATCTGCTGCTCGGCAAGGAAAGCGGTGGCCCGGTATCGAACCTCGACGGCAAGGTGGTGCCGCCGAAGCGCGCGGCGATGAAGCGCTCGATGGAAGCGCTCATCCATCACTTCAAACTCTACACCGAGGGCTACCGCGTGCCGGCCGGCGAGGTCTATGCGGCTGTCGAGGCGCCGAAGGGCGAGTTCGGCGTCTATCTCGTCTCCGACGGCACCAACAAGCCCTATCGCTGCAAGCTGCGCGCGCCGGGTTTTGCGCATCTGCAGGCCATGGATTTCCTGTGCCGCGGCCACATGCTGGCCGACGTCACCGCCGTGCTTGGCTCCCTCGACATCGTGTTTGGTGAGGTCGATCGCTAAATGTCAGTCCGCCGTCTCGCAGATGCCAGCGTCCAGCCAGCCTCCTTCGCCTTCAACGAGGCGAACGCCGCGGCGGCGCAGCAGTGGATCGCCAAATACCCGAAGGGACGCGAGCAGTCGGCCATCATCCCATTGCTCATGATCGCTCAGGAACAGGAAGGCTGGGTAACGAAGGCGGCGATCGAGACGATCTCGGATATGCTCGGCATGCCGCGCATCCGCGGCCTCGAGGTGGCCACCTTCTACACGCAATACCAGCTCAATCCGGTCGGCACCCGCGCCCATATCCAGGTCTGCGGCACCACGCCCTGCATGCTGCGCGGCTCGGAAGCGCTGATGGATGTGTGCCGCTCGAAGATCCATCACGACCAGTTCCATACCAACGACAAGGGTACGCTGTCGTGGGAGGAGGTCGAATGCCTCGGCGCCTGCGTCAACGCGCCGATGGTCATGATCTTCAAGGACACGTTCGAAGACCTGACGCCTGAGCGCCTTGCCGAGATCATCGATCTCTATGAAGCCGGCAAAGGCGCCGAGGTGAAGCCCGGTCCGCAGAACGGCCGCACCGGTTCGGAGCCGGCCACGGGCCTGACGACGCTGAAGAGCGAGAAGGCAATCCTGAAATCCACCCGCGACAAGGAAGCCAAGGCCGCCGCGAAGGCAGCCAGACAAGCCGCTGCCGCAGCGCCCGCTGCTGCATCCGCCGCCGTCGTCTCGCAGGCGCCTGCCGCGCCGCCCTCGGCCCCTGTCGGGCCATCGAAATCCGGCAAGCCGAAAACCGACGCGCCCGAAACCAGTCCGGCACTAAGGACACCGTCGCCGGTCAAGGTTTCGCCCGCCACCGAGAAGGCGGCCAGCGTCAGGGCGCCGCGCCACTCCGCAGCCAATGCCAACCAGGCTTCTCCGGAAGTCGAGGCGGTTTCGAAGCCGCGCAGCGGGCCGAAGGCCAAGGCCGAGCCGGCGTCCGCCTTCAAGTCGCCGGAAGCGAAGCAGCCTGCGACCAAGACGGCCAAGCCTTCGCTCGAGGACAAGAACCGCCCGGCCGGGATCGCGCGTCCGGCAACGGTCGACGATCTGAAGCTGATCTCCGGTGTCGGTCCGAAGATCGAAGGCGTCCTGCATTCGCTTGGCATTTATACTTTCGCGCAGGTCTCTGCGTGGAGGAAGGCCGAGCGCGAATGGGTCGACGGCTATCTCAATTTCCGCGGCCGTATCGAGCGCGACGACTGGGCGAAGCAGGCCAAGGCGCTCGCCAAGGGCGGCGTCGCCGAGTACATCCGCGTCTTCGGCAAGAAGCCGGTCTGAGGGACGAACAATGCTTCAGGACAAAGACCGCATCTTCACCAACATCTACGGCCTGTTCGACAAGTCGCTGGCCGGAGCGCAGGCGCGCGGCATGTGGGACGATACACCCGGCCTGATCGCCAAGGGACGCGACTGGATCATCAACGAAATGAAGGCAAGCGGCCTGCGCGGCCGTGGCGGCGCCGGCTTCCCGACCGGCCTGAAATGGTCGTTCATGCCCAAGCAGAGCGATGGCCGGCCGAGCTATCTCGTCATCAATGCCGACGAATCCGAGCCCGGCACCTGCAAGGACCGTGACATTCTGCGCAACGATCCGCATACGCTGGTCGAGGGCGCGCTGGTCGCCGGTTTCGCCATGGGCGCGGTCGCTGCTTACATCTATGTGCGCGGCGAGTTCATCCGCGAGCGCGAGGCGCTGCAGCGCGCCATCGACGAGGCTTATGCGGCCAAGCTCATTGGCAAGAACAACACCTCCGGCTACGACTTCGACGTCTATATGCACCACGGCGCCGGCGCCTATATTTGCGGCGAGGAGACGGCGCTGCTCGAAAGCCTCGAGGGCAAGAAGGGCCAGCCGCGACTGAAGCCGCCATTCCCGGCCAATGTCGGCCTTTATGGCTGCCCGACCACGGTCAACAACGTCGAATCCATCGCGGTGGCGCCGACGATCCTGCGCCGGGGTGCTGCCTGGTTCTCGTCCTTCGGCCGGCCGAACAATGCCGGCACCAAGCTCTTCTGCGTGTCCGGGCACGTCAACAATCCGTGCACCTTCGAAGAGGCGATGTCGATCCCGTTCCGCGAACTGATCGAGACGCATTGCGGCGGCATTCGCGGCGGCTGGGACAATCTGCTCGCGGTCATCCCGGGCGGCGCTTCGGTGCCGCTGGTGCCGGCCGAGCAGATCATCGACGCGCCGATGGATTTCGATGCATTGCGCGACCTCAAATCCGGCCTCGGCACTGCGGCTGTCATCGTCATGGACAAGTCGACCGATATCGTGAAGGCGATCGCCAGGCTTTCCTACTTCTACAAGCATGAGAGCTGCGGCCAGTGCACGCCGTGCCGCGAAGGCACCGGCTGGATGTGGCGGGTGATGGAACGGCTGGTGCGCGGCGAAGCGCAGAAGCGCGAGATCGACATGCTGCTCGATGTCACCAAGCAGGTGGAAGGTCACACGATCTGCGCGCTGGGCGATGCCGCGGCCTGGCCGATCCAGGGCCTGATGCGGCATTTCCGTGGCGAGGTGGAGCGCCGCATCGACGAGTTTTCGCGCAACGCGCACCGGGTCGAGCCGGTGATGGCGGCGGCGGAATAGATTTGCAAGACGGGCATTGCCCGGGACGGAAAAACAGGGGCGGGGGCGTACGAAGAAACGACCAGGAGATGTCTATGGCGCCGTATTCGATAGCCTACCCGCTGATGCCTTATTTGGACGAACTCGAGAAGATGAACCAGGACCTGACCAAGATGATGCCGAGGGAGATGGCCAGCGCCGTCAACCTGATGGCGCATCCTGTCGCGGGCGTGGCTGCACTATCGGCGGTAGGCATCGGGTTTGCCAACCATGCCCTGGGTGTCTGGATGGGCGCGCTCTCCGGCGCCGTCGAAGCCTCGCAGCGCATGCTCCAGCCATTCCTCGACGATCTCGAGGCGCGGACCGAGGCGGCCAACAATTCGTCCAAGGCGCGCAAAGCGACCGAGACGCTGATCGCCGAGGCGCAGACCTTCGCCAGGGATGTGACCGACATCGCGGCGAACGCCAGCGCTGAGAAGGCGCTCGACGCGAGAGGCGACACGGTAGCCGGAACGGCCGCGACCGGTCTGATGCCGGAAGATTTCAGGCAGCCCAAGGCGATCGACAAGCCGGCAAAGCCGTCCGACCTGAAGGCGATATCGGGCATCGGGCCGAAGCTGGAGAAGGTGCTGAATGGTCTTGGCATCTGGTCCTACGACCAGATCGCTGCCTGGACCTTGGAAGAGATCGCCTGGGTCGAGGATTACCTGTCGCTCGCCGGCCGCGTCGGCCGCGACGACTGGACTGGCCAAGCGGCGGCGCTGGCCGCCAAATAATGAGATGAAATGCCGGGCGCAGTCGCGCCCCGGAACGAAAGATTGCGGGAAATCCGCGAGGGTTTGAAGCGAATGGCAAAGCTCAAGGTCGACGGGAAAGAGATCACGGTACCCGACCATTACACGCTGCTGCAGGCGGCCGAGGACGCCGGCGCGGAAGTGCCGCGCTTCTGCTTCCATGAGCGGTTGTCCATCGCCGGCAATTGCCGCATGTGCCTGATCGAGGTGAAGGGTGGCCCGCCCAAGCCGCAGGCCTCCTGCGCCATGGGCGTGCGCGACCTGCGCCCCGGCCCGAATGGCGAAGCGCCGGAAATCTTCACCAACACGCCGATGGTCAAGAAGGCCCGCGAAGGCGTGATGGAGTTCCTGCTGATCAACCATCCGCTGGATTGCCCGATCTGCGACCAGGGCGGCGAGTGCGACCTGCAGGACCAGGCGATGGCCTTCGGCGTCGACTCCTCGCGCTACCATGAGAACAAGCGGGCGGTCGAAGACAAGTATATCGGTCCGCTGGTCAAGACGGTGATGAACCGCTGCATCCACTGCACGCGCTGTGTCCGCTTCACCACCGAGGTCGCCGGCATCTCCGAACTCGGCCTGATCGGCCGCGGCGAGGATGCCGAGATCACCACCTATCTCGAACAGGCGATGACCTCGGAGCTCCAGGGCAACGTCATCGACCTTTGCCCGGTCGGCGCGCTGACCTCCAAGCCGTTCGCCTTCCAGGCGCGGCCGTGGGAGCTGACCAAGACGGAGTCGATCGACGTCATGGACGCCGTCGGCTCGGCGATCCGCGTCGATAGCCGCGGCCGCGAGGTGATGCGCATCCTGCCGCGCGTCAACGAGGCCGTGAACGAGGAGTGGATCTCGGACAAGACGCGCTTCATCTGGGATGGCCTGCGCACCCAGCGCCTCGATCGTCCCTACGTTCGCAAGAACGGCAAGCTTGCTCCGGCAAGCTGGGCGGAAGCCTTCACGGCGATCAAGAACGAGGTGTCGAAGACCGCGCCCGAGCGCATCGGCGCCATCGCCGGCGACCTCGCCGCGGTCGAGGAAATCTATGCGCTCAAGCTTTTGATGGCAGCGCTCGGCTCCAAGAACATCGACTGCCGCCAGGACGGCGCTGCGCTCGATCCGTCGCTCGGCCGCGCGAGCTACATCTTCAATCCGACCATCGAAGGCATCGAGCAGGCCGACGCGGTGCTGATCGTCGGCGCCAATCCGCGCTTCGAGGCCTCGGTGCTCAACGCCCGCATCCGCAAGCGCTGGCGCGTCGGCAACATGCCGATCGGCGTCATCGGCGAGATCGGCGACACGCGCTATGACTACGAGCTCATCGGCGCCGGCCCAGAATCCTTGAAGGACTTGGCCGACGGCAACGGCAGGTTCTTCGAGGTGCTGAAGAATGCAGCGCATCCGCTGATTATCGTCGGCCAGGGCGCCCTGGCGCGCTCGGACGGCGCGGCAGTGCTCGGCCAGGCGGCAAGGCTGGCGATGGCCATCAATGCCGTCACGGCCGAGTGGAACGGCTTCGCGGTGCTGCACAACGCGGCGGCCAGAGTCGGCGGGCTCGACGTCGGCTTCGTGCCGGGCGAGGGCGGCAAGAATGTCGCCGGCATGCTGGGCGCGACGGATCTCCTGTTCCTGCTTGGCGCCGACGAGATCGACATGGCCAAGACCGGCGGCGCCTTCGTCGTCTATATCGGCACGCATGGCGATGTGGGCGCACACCGCGCCAATGTCATCCTGCCGGCTGCCGCCTACACCGAAAAGTCCGGCACCTATGTGAACACGGAAGGCCGCGTGCAGCAGACCAACCGCGCCGGTTTCGCCCCGGGCGAAGCGCGCGAGGACTGGGCGATCCTGCGGGCGCTGTCGGATGTGCTCGGCAAGAAGCTGCCGTTCGATTCGCTGGCGCAGCTGCGCGCGAAGCTCTATCGCGAATACCCCCATCTTGCCCGCGTCGATCATGTCGCGGCGGGCAGCGCCGACGGCGTTGCCAGGGCGGCGAAGCTCGGCGGACGCTTGAACAAGGGCACCTTCACCTCGCCGGTGAAGGACTTCTATCTCACCAACCCGATCGCGCGGGCCTCGGCCGTGATGGCTGAGTGCTCGGCGCTGGCCAAGAGCGGCTTCAAGCAGGCGGCGGAATAAGCATGGACACCTTCTTTTCCTTCTACGTGCTGCCGGCGCTGCTGATCCTGTTGAAGTCGGTCGTGCTGATCGTCGTTCTTTTGATCTTTGTGGCTTACGTGCTTTATGCCGACCGCAAGATCTGGGCTGCGGTGCAGCTGCGCCGCGGCCCGAACGTGGTCGGTCCCTGGGGCACGCTGCAGGCCTTCGCCGACCTTTTGAAATTCGTCTTCAAGGAGCCGGTGATCCCGTCGGGCGCCAACAAGGGCGTCTTCCTGCTGGCGCCACTGGTCTCAGCCGTGCTCGCGATCTCGGCCTGGGCGGTCATTCCGGTCAATCAAGGCTGGGCTATCGCTAACATCAATGTCGGCATCCTTTATGTTTTCGCCATCTCCTCGCTCGAGGTCTACGGCGTGATCATGGGCGGCTGGGCGTCGAACTCGAAATATCCGTTCCTCGGCGCGCTGCGCTCAGCCGCGCAGATGGTGTCCTACGAGGTGTCGATCGGCTTCGTCATCGTCACCGTGCTGCTTTGCGTCGGCTCGCTCAACCTCTCCGACATCGTGCTCTCGCAGCAGGATGGCCTCGGCACCAAGCTCGGCCTGCCCAACACCTTCCTCGACTGGCACTGGCTGTCGCTGTTCCCGATGTTCATCGTGTTCTTCATCTCGGCGCTGGCCGAGACGAACCGTCCGCCCTTCGATCTGGTGGAAGCGGAATCGGAACTCGTCGCCGGACACATGGTCGAATATTCGTCGACGCCGTTCCTGCTCTTCTTCCTGGGCGAGTACGTCGCCGTCGTCCTGATGTGCGCGCTGGCCACCATCCTGTTCCTCGGCGGCTGGCTGCCACCGTTCGACTTCGCGCCCTTCACCTGGGTGCCGGGCCTGATCTGGTTCGTGCTCAAGGTCTGCCTGGTGTTCTTCATGTTCTCGATGGTGAAGGCGTTTGTGCCGCGCTACCGCTATGATCAGCTGATGCGGCTAGGCTGGAAGGTCTTCCTGCCGATCTCGCTGTTCATGGTCGTCGCCACCGCGGCCTTCCTCAAGATCACGGGGTTTGCGTGATGTCCGCTCTTGCCCAAGCCGCAAAGGCCCTGTTGCTGAAGGATTTCGTCAGCGCCTTCTTCCTGTCGATGCGCCAGTTCGTTGCGCCGAAGGAGACGATCAACTATCCGCACGAGAAGGGACCGACCAGCCCGCGCTTCCGCGGCGAGCACGCGCTGCGCCGCTACCCCAATGGGGAGGAGCGCTGCATCGCCTGCAAGCTTTGCGAGGCGATCTGTCCGGCACAGGCGATCACCATCGAAGCCGGCCCGCGCCGCAACGACGGTACGCGGCGCACCGTACGCTACGATATCGACATGGTGAAGTGCATCTATTGCGGCTTCTGCCAGGAAGCCTGCCCGGTCGACGCCATCGTCGAGGGGCCGAATTTCGAATTCGCGACCGAGACGCGCGAGGAGCTTTACTACAACAAGGAAAAGCTGCTCGCGAACGGCGATCGCTGGGAGCGTGAGCTGGCGCGCAACATCGCGTTGGACGCGCCCTATCGCTGACATTTGACGTGGACGGGGCGAGGGCCTCGTCCAAAGGATGGTCCCCGAAAAGTTGCAGACTTTCGGACCAGATCATCCTCCGGAATGAAAAGAGTGTCGCATGTTTCTTTCGATCGGGTCTTTCAACCCGATCGGAACATGCGATAGGAACACGCAACTTTGCCAGCCGGAGGCGGCGGCGACATCGAGCAGGGGCGCTGAGCCAGTGTTCGGACAGGAACCCGAGGGAACCCCATGCTGAGTGGACTAGAGGCGGTCTTTTTCTACCTCTTCGCCTTTATCGCCGTGGCGTCGGCCTTCATGGTCATTTCGTCGCGCAACCCCGTGCATTCGGTGCTGTTCCTGATCCTCACCTTCTTCAATGCCGCTGGCCTGTTCATGCTGACCGGCGCCGAGTTCCTGGCGATGATCCTGCTCGTCGTCTATGTCGGCGCTGTGATGGTGCTGTTCCTGTTCGTCGTCATGATGCTCGACGTCGACTTCGCGGAGATGAAGCAGGGCGCGCTGCAATATGCGCCGATCGGCGCGCTGGTCGGGCTGATCCTGGCGGCGGAGCTGATCGTCGTGCTCGGCGGCTACAGCTTCGCGCCGCAGCTTGCCTCGACGGTGGCGAAGGCAACGCCGGACCTCGCCGCGCGCTCCAACACGGCGGCGCTCGGCGACATCCTCTACACGGACTATCTCTACTATTTCCAGATCGCCGGCCTCGTGCTTCTGGTCGCCATGATCGGAGCCATCGTGCTGACGCTGCGCCACAAGGAAGGCGTCAAGCGGCAGTCGATCGCCGCCCAGGTCGGCCGCACGCCGGCAACGGGCATGGAAATCCGCAAGGTCAAGTCGGGCGAGGGTATCTGAGATGGTCGTCGGCATCGCGCATTATCTGACCGTATCGGCGATCCTGTTCACGCTCGGCGTGTTCGGCATCTTTTTGAACCGCCGCAACATCATCGTCATCCTGATGTCGATCGAGCTGATCCTGCTCGCGGTCAACATCAACTTCGTCGCCTTCTCGGCGGCGCTGCATGACCTCGTAGGGCAGGTATTCGCCCTGTTCGTGCTGACGGTCGCCGCGGCGGAGGCCGCGATCGGACTTGCCATTCTTGTCGTCTTCTTCCGCAACCGCGGCTCGATAGCGGTCGAAGACGTGAACCAGATGAAGGGTTGACGGGAACAACCATGTACCAGGCCATCGTCTTCCTTCCGCTGCTCGGCTTCCTGATTGTCGGCCTGTTCGGCAATTCGCTCGGCGCCAAGGCATCCGAATACATCACTTCCGGCTTCCTGGTGATCGCGGCGGTGCTGTCGTGGATCGCCTTCTTCACCGTCGGCTTCGGCCATGGCGAAGTGTTCACCGTGCCGGTGCTGCGCTGGATCCAGGCGGGCGGGCTCGACGTCGCCTGGGCGCTCAGGATCGACACACTGACGGTGGTGATGCTGGTCGTCGTCAACACCGTGTCGGCGCTGGTCCATATCTATTCGATCGGCTACATGCACCACGATCCGAACCGGCCGCGCTTCTTCGCCTATCTGTCGCTGTTCACCTTCGCGATGCTGATGCTGGTGACGGCTGACAATCTGGTGCAGATGTTCTTCGGCTGGGAAGGCGTCGGCCTCGCCTCCTATCTGCTGATCGGCTTCTGGTACAAGAAGCCCTCCGCCAACGCCGCGGCGATCAAGGCCTTCGTCGTCAACCGCGTCGGCGACTTCGGCTTCGCGCTCGGCATCTTCGGCGTCTTCGTGCTGTTCGGCTCGGTCAATCTCGGCACAGTCTTTGCCAACGCAGCCTCCTTCCTTCCGACCGAAGGCGCGCCGGAGGGGGCCGCGGTGCTCACCTTCCTCGGCCATGCGCTCGACAAGCACACGGCGCTGACGGTAGTCTGCCTGCTGCTGTTCATGGGCGCCATGGGCAAGTCGGCGCAGGTGCCGCTGCACACCTGGCTGCCCGACGCCATGGAAGGCCCGACGCCCGTCTCGGCGCTGATCCATGCCGCGACGATGGTGACGGCCGGCGTGTTCATGCTGGCGAGGCTCTCGCCGCTGTTCGAGCTGTCGCATTCGGCGCTGACCGTCGTCACCTTCATCGGCGCCTTCACCGCCTTCTTCGCGGCCACTGTCGGCCTTGTCCAGAACGACATCAAGCGCGTCATCGCCTATTCGACCTGCTCGCAGCTCGGCTACATGTTCGTGGCGCTCGGCGTCGGCGCCTATGGCGCGGCGATCTTCCATCTGTTCACGCATGCCTTCTTCAAGGCGCTGCTCTTCCTCGGCTCGGGCTCGGTCATCCACGCCGTCTCCGACGAGCAGGACATGCGCCTGATGGGCGGGTTGAGGACGCTCATCCCCAAGACCTACTGGATGATGGTGATCGGCACCCTGGCGCTGACCGGCGTCGGGATCCCGGCGACGGTGATCGGCACCGCCGGCTTCTTCTCCAAGGACGCCATCATCGAAGCGTCCTTTGCCAGCCACAACGCGGTCGCGGGCTTTGCCTTCGTGCTGCTCGTGATCGCCGCCGCCTTCACAAGCTTCTATTCCTGGCGACTGATCTTCATGACCTTCCACGGCGAGCCGCGCGCCAGCCACGAGGTCATGCATCACGTGCATGAATCGCCGCCGGTGATGCTGGTGCCGCTCTACGTGCTGGCTGCCGGCGCGCTGTTTGCCGGTGTCATCTTCCACGGCGCCTTCATCGGCGAGGGCTATGCCGAGTTCTGGAAGGCCTCGCTGTTCACGCTGCCGGACAACCACATCCTGCACGAGATCCACGAATTGCCGTTGTGGGTGGAACTGGCTCCGTTCATCGCCATGGTCATCGGCTTTGCGGTCGCGTGGAAGTTCTACATCCGCTCGCCGGAACTGCCCCGGAGCGTCGCCGCCAACCATCGCCTGCTCTACGGCTTCCTGCTCAACAAATGGTATTTCGACGAGCTCTACGACTTCCTTTTCGTGCGGCCGGCGAAGCGCCTCGGCCGGTTCCTATGGAAGACGGGTGACGGCGCCATCATCGATGGGCTCGGCCCCGACGGCATCTCGGCGCGCGTCGTCGACGTCACCAACCGCGTCGTCAAATTGCAGACCGGCTACCTCTACCACTATGCCTTCGCCATGCTGATCGGCGTGGCCGCTCTCGTCACCTGGATGATGCTCTGATGACCGACTGGCCAATCCTCTCGCTGGTCACCTTCCTGCCGCTGGTTGGTGTTCTGCTCATTCTGCCGATCAGCGACGACAGCGAAAACGCGCGCCGCAACATCCGCTCGATCGCCTTCATCACGACGGCGTTCACCTTCGTGGTGTCGCTGTTCATCTGGAAGGGCTTCGATAATTCGCAGGCCGGCTTCCAGTTCGTCGAGAAGCACGCCTGGCTGGATTCGGGCATCTCCTACCATATGGGCGTCGACGGCATCTCGATGCTGTTCGTCATCCTGACCACCTTCCTGATGCCGCTCTGCATCCTGGCCTCGTGGGATGCGATCGAGAAGCGCGTCAAGGCCTACATGATCGCCTTCCTGATCCTCGAGACGCTGATGATCGGCGTGTTCTGCGCGCTCGACATTGTGCTCTTCTACGTCTTCTTCGAGGGTGGCCTGATCCCGATGTTCATCATCATCGGTGTCTGGGGCGGCAAGCGGCGCGTCTATGCCTCGTTCAAGTTCTTCCTTTATACGCTTGCCGGCTCGGTGC
>NZ_RZSF01000087.1:0-21166 GCF_004023325.1 Mesorhizobium sp. M1A.F.Ca.ET.072.01.1.1
GACGCGGCCGCTTCCAGACGTCCTTGGCCGGATCGACGACCGCGCCTTCGGTCGCCACCACGCGGTCGAAGAAGGCGCTGAACTTCGGCAGCGTCTCCTTGCTGAATTTCGGTCCCATGACATCGGCGAAGCGCCAGACATCCTCTTCGGCATCGGCGATAGCGCGCTTTTCCATTTCGGGCGTGCGCGTCACTTGCAGGGTCAGCACCTCGCCGAGTTCTGCCTTGGTCTCGGCCGAATCATTGGCCGGCGGCGGCGGCAGGATCATCGTCAGGTCGATGTCCTTGTTGGTGACGAAGGGCTGGGCGTCCTCGGCGCGGACTGCCGAGGAGGCGACAAGAAGCAGCACTACGGCTGCAAGCGGCGCAATCTTTTCATGAGGACGATCCTTTGAGGTGAGCCAACGCAGGATCGCGATGCGCAATGACAGCCATGTGACACGGCCGGATCAAAGCCGTCCCGAAATTGAAAAGGGGGCCTTTGCGGCGCCCCTCGATCGCGGTTCAGTGCGCCACTTCGGCCCACACCTTGCGCTTGGTCAGGTAGACCAGCGCGCCGAACAGCAGCAGGAACGCCAGCACGCGGAAGCCGGTCTTCTTGCGCTCTTCGAGATGCGGCTCGGCGGCCCACATCAGGAACGCCGACACGTCGCGCGAATATTGGTCGACCGTCTGCGGCGAGCCGTCGTCATAGGTCACCTGGCCGTCGGAAAGCGGCTTCGGCATCTTCAGCGACACGCCGGACAGGAAGTATGGATTGTAGTGCGTGCCTTCGGGGATCACCATGCCGGCCGGCGGCGTCTGGTCGTAGCCGGTGAGCAGCGAGTGGATGTAGTCCGGGCCGCCCTGAGCATACTGGGTGAAAACGTCGAAGATGAAACGCGGAAAGCCGCGCTCGACGCCGCGCGCCTTGGCGAGCAGCGACATGTCGGGCGGAGCGGCGCCGCCATTGGCGGACGCGGCGGCCTGTTCGTTCGGGAACGGCGACGGGAAGTGATCCGACGGCTTGCCCGGGCGGTCGAACATGTCGCCGGCATCGTTCGGGCCGTCATGGATGGTGTACTCGGCGGCAAGCGTCTTGACCTGCGCTTCCGAGTAGCCGAGGCCTTCCAGCGTGCGGAACGCCACCAGGTTCATCGAGTGGCAGGCCGAGCAGACTTCCTTGTAGACCTTCAGGCCGCGCTGCAGCTGGGCCTTGTCGTAGGTGCCGAACGGCCCGGCGAAGCTCCAGCTCATTTCCTTCGGTTCATTGATCGGGAAATGCGTCGGGGCCGCCGCGTTGTGTTCCTCTTCGGCGGCGATGGCAGCGGTGCCCGCGACCACCAGGCCAAGCAGCGCCAGCGCGGTGAGAATCTTCTTCATGCCAAATCCCCTCAGATTCTCAGCCCTTGGTTTCCGGCGCGCTGACCGCGCCTGCCGGATGCCCGCCGGCTCCCTTGTTTTTCTTTTCCAGCACCGCCTCGGTGATCGAGTTCGGCAGCCGCCGCGGCGTCTCGATCAGGCCGAGCACCGGCATCACGACCAGGAAGAAGGCGAAGTAGAACAGCGTCGCCATCTGCGCCATGAACACGTATGAGCCTTCCGCCGGCTGCGAGCCCAGCCACCCGAGCAGGATGGCGTCGGCCACGAACAGCCAGAAGAACAGTTTGTACCAGGGCCGGTAGACCGCCGAGCGCACCTTGGAGGTGTCGAGCCACGGCACCAGGAACAGCATGGCGATGGCGCCGAACATGCACAGCACGCCGCCGAGCTTGGAGTTGATCGGCCCGATGTTGAAGGTGATGGCGCGCAGGATCGCGTAGAACGGCAGGAAGTACCATTCCGGAACGATGTGGGCCGGCGTCTTCAGCGGATTGGCGACCGTGTAGTTGTCCGGATGGCCGAGGTAGTTCGGCAGGTAGAAGACGAAATAGGCGAAGAAGAACAGGAACACGATCATGCCGAACGCGTCCTTGATGGTCGCATAGGGCGTGAAGGCGACGGTGTCGGTCTTCGACTTGACCTCAATGCCGGTCGGGTTCGACTGGCCGACGACATGCAGCGCCCAGACGTGCAGCACGACGACGCCGGCGATCATGAACGGCAACAGGTAATGCAGGGCGAAGAAGCGGTTCAGCGTCGGATTGTCAACGGCGAAGCCGCCGAGCAGCAGTTCCTGGATCCAGTTGCCGACCAGCGGGATGGCGCTGAAGAAGCCGGTGATGACGGTGGCGCCCCAGAAGCTCATCTGTCCCCAAGGCAGCACATAGCCCATGAAGCCGGTCGCCATCATCAGGAGGTAGATGATGCAGCCGAGGATCCAGAGCAGCTCGCGCGGCGCCTTGTAGGAGCCGTAGAACAGCCCGCGAAAGATGTGGATGTAGACGGCCACGAAGAAGAACGAGGCGCCGTTGGAATGGAGATAGCGCAACAGCCATCCCGAATTCACGTCGCGCATGATCTTCTCGACCGAATCGAAGGCGAGTGCGGTGTCGGACGTGTAGTGCATGGCCAGCACGATGCCGGTGAGGATCTGCGATACCAGCATGATCGACAGGATGCCGCCGAACGTCCACATGTAGTTGAGGTTGCGCGGCACCGGATAGGCAATGAAGCTGTCATAGACAAGCCGGGGAAGCGGCATACGGGCGTCGAACCAGCGTCCGAGACCCGTCTTCGGTGTGTAGGTGGAGTGTCCCTCGCTCATCGAAATATCCCCCTGCCTCAACCGATAAGGATCTTGGTATCGGAAATGAATTTAAACACCGGGATCGCCATGTTCTCCGGCGCCGGGCCTTTGCGGATGCGGCCGGCGGTATCGTACACCGAGCCGTGGCACGGGCAGAACCAGCCGCCGAAATCGCCTTCCTGGCCGAGCGGGATGCAGCCGAGATGGGTGCAGACCTGCACCATGACCATCCAGGCTTCCTTGCCGGGCGTGGTGCGGTTGGCGTCGGTCGCCGGCGCATCGGCCGGCAAGTTGGCATTGCGGGCGATCGGATCCTTGAGATCGTTGAGGCTAACCGCCGCGCCGTCCTTCATTTCCTTGTCGGTGCGGTTGCGCACCACGACCGGCTTGCCGCGCCACTTGACGACCAGCGAGCTGCCGGGCTGCAGCGAGGAGACATCGACCTCGACAGAAGCCAGCGCCAGCGTCGAGGCATCCGGCTGCATCTGGTCGATGAACGGCCAGGCGACGGCCCCAGCGCCGACCACGCCGGCCATGCCGGTGGCGATGTAGAGAAAATCGCGACGGTTGGGATCGTGGATGTCGGTTGCGCTCACGGGTGCCTGATCCTTTCGCCTCTTTCCGTGCCGGCGGCCGAGCCTTGTCCCCGCTCAATCGCGCCGGCCCGACAGCGCATGGCGAACAGGCTAGCGAATTCCTCCGGCATTTGGAGGTTCGGTTTATGCGTGAAGCCCGTTTTTGTCCAGACGCGTGGAGGCACAAGGGCACATTGTCGCGGGCACATGCCGCGGCCCGCGCAACGGCTTGATGATCGGGCCGCCGAACAGCGCTAAATAGCGCTAACTTCAGCGGTAAATCAGAACTCCGCTTGCCTCGACAGCGGCCGCCGGCCCGGTCTATTGTCGAGCCATGGCGCATATCATCGACCGCGACAAATGGGCGAGCACGCCCGACCGTTGGCAAGGCGAGCTGCAATGCGGCGCATTTGGCTCCAACTCCTGCCTGATCTTCAATTATCAGCCCGAGATCGGCGGCGGCCCGCGTCTGCATAAGCATCCTTACGCGGAGATCTTCGTCATCCGTTCCTCCACCGGCCTGTTCACGGTCGGCGATCGGCAGATAACGGCCACCGCAGGCCAAATTCTGATCGTGCCGGCCGACACGCCGCACAAATTCACCAATCTCGGCCCCGGTCCGCTCGAGACCACCGACATCCACGAGAACGGCAGCTTCATCACAGAATGGCTGGAGTGATGCGGCTTATTCGAGAGACAGGCCCTGTCCGCGGACCGATTCCCGCCTAGTTCTGTCGGTCGGAGCGATCGGACAGGTGAAGGCCGGGCGGATGGAAACTTCCAGCATCGAGGTTGAAGGACTGACCATTGCGATCCGCGAAGCCGGACCACGGGATGCGCCCGGCCTCGTGCTGCTCCACGGCTGGCCTCAAAGTTCCCATGCCTTCGAGAACGTGATCGGTCGGCTGGCCACCGATCAGCGCGTGATCGCGCCGGACCTGCCGGGTATAGGCGGCTCGCAAGGCACGCGCAAAACCGGCGAGAAAGCCTATCTGGCCAGGGTGATAGCGGCCTTGATTGACGCCTGCGGCCTGCGACAGGTCATAGTGGCCGGCCATGATGTCGGCGGCCAGATCGTCTTCGCGCTTTTGCGCAACCATCCGGAAATCCTCTCCGCCGCCGCGATCATGGATGTTGTCGTTCCGGGCGTGGCGCCGTGGGACAAGGTCATCCGCAATCCAAACCTCTGGCATTTCGCGTTCCACGCGGTTGCTGCTCTCCCGGAACTGCTGGTTGGGGGTCACGAGCGCGCCTATTTCGACTTCTTCTTCGACACCCTTTCGAAGGAGAAATCCGCTATCCCGGCCGAAGCAAGAGACATCTACGCCAAGGCCTATTCGCGGCCGGAAAGCCTCAAGGCCGGCTTCGACTGGTACCGCGCCTTTTCCGAGGACGCCAAGGCCAATGCCGTTCCGCCGGCAAGCCCGATCGACACGCCGGTGCTCTGCCTCAGGGGCGCTGCCGAGACCGGCGAGATCAGCGATTACCTCAATGGCTTGAAGGCCGCCGGCCTCTCCAATGTGGAAGGCGACATCATCCCCGATAGCGGGCACTTCGTCGCCGATGAGAATCCCGGAGCGCTCGCCTTGCGCCTGGCGCGCTTTCGGAAGGAAGTCAGCGCCTAGCTGGCGCCGAGCCTGACCAGCACCGCCCGCGGGATGTCGTATTCGCGGATCACGGCGTCGTGCTTGCGCAGCCCGCAGAGTTCGCGCTGGATGAAATAGGCGTGGACGGCCGCCGCAGCTTCCTTGAGCAGCCGGTTGCGATCCCTGCCTTCCCCATTTTCGCGCAGCTTCGTCAAGGCCTCTTCGACGCGCTGGCCGGCGCGACCGAGGGCGGCGGCCTTCTCGGCGAGTATTTCGTGGCCGAGCAGATCGAGAGCGCTTTCCTGCGCGCCTGACCGTCCGAAATTGCTGGGCATTCTGACCGACATGGCTGCGTTTCTACTCCGCCGGGCGCGTCTCTTCCAGCGCGCTTTCCTCATTGAAGAGGAAGCCGCCGGACTGCCGTTTCCAGAGCCGCGCATAAAGGCCGTCCAGCGCCACCAGCTCGTCATGCGTGCCTTCTTCGACGATGCGGCCGCCGTCGAGCACGACCAGCCGGTCGAGCGCTGCGATGGTGGAAAGCCGGTGGGCGATGGCGATGACGGTCTTGTTCTCCATCAGCCTTGCCAGGTTTTCCTGGATCGCCGCCTCGATGTCGGAATCGAGTGCCGAGGTCGCCTCGTCTAGGATGAGGATCGGCGCATCCTTGAGGAAGAGGCGGGCGATCGCCACGCGCTGGCGCTGGCCGCCGGAGAGCTTGACGCCGCGCTCGCCGACATAGGCTTCGTAGCCAAGGCGCTCGCGATTGTCGCGCAGCCCCATGATGAAGTCATGCGACTCGGCTTTGCGCGCCGCGGCGATCACCTCAGCGTCGGCAGCGTCCGGCATGCCGAGCTTGATGTTGTCGCGCAGCGAGCGGTGGAACAGCGCCGTGTCCTGGCTGACCACGCCGATATTGGCGCGCAGCGAATTCTGCGTCACACGGGCGATATCCTGGCCGTCGATCAGGATCCTGCCGCCCTCGAGGTCGTAGAGGCGCAGGATGAGATTGGCCAGCGTCGTCTTGCCGGCGCCGGACGGACCGACCAGCCCGACCTTCTCGCCTGGACGCACGACGAGGTCGATGCCTTCGAGGACCCCTGCCCCTTTCCCGTAGTGGAAGGTGACGTTCTTGAGGTCGATGCGGCCACCGGCGACCACCAGCTCCTTGGCATCCGGGGCGTCGGTCAGGCCGAGCGGCTGCGAGATCAGCGCCTTGGAATTTTCCAGCACGCCGAGGTTCCTGAGGATACTGTTGAGCTGCATCATCAGCCGTCCCAGCAGCATGTTGAGCCTCAGCACAAGCGAGAGCGTGAAGGCGACGGCGCCGACGGTGATCGAGCCTTCCACCCACAGATAGACTGCAAAGGCGGCGATCGCCGTGATCATGATGCCGGAAAGCGTCGTCAGCGCCACGCGCACGCCGGTCAGCCGCCGCGTGAAGGGCCGCAGCGCATCGAGATAGATGTCGAAGCCGTTGCGGATGTAGCGGTCGTCGCCGTCGGCCGCGAACAGCTTCAGCGTCTGCACATTGGAATAGGAATCGACGAAGCGGCCGGTGATCATCGAGCCGGCCTCGGCGGTCGCCTCGGCATGCTTGCGGATTGCCGGCAGATGGAGCCTGGCCAGCCAGCCGAAGGCGACGATCCAGATCACCACCAGCGCCGCCAGCCTGAGGTCGAGGCCGGCGACCAGCGCTAGCGTCGTCACCGTGTAGACGATCATGAACCAGACGACTTCGATGAAGCTTTCCATGAGGTCGCCAGTGGCCTGCCCCGCCTGCCAGACCTTCGTGGCGATACGCCCGGCGAAGTCGTTTTGGAAGAAGGCGTAGGACTGGCGCGAGACATGCCGGTGCGCCTGCCAGCGCACCAGGCTGTAGAAGCCCGGCGTGATCGTCTGCTCGTCGACCAGCGCCGAAAGGCCGACCACCAGCGTGCGGATGATCAGCACCACCGCGCCCATGAACAGCAGCTCCGGCCCGGCGGCTGCCCACAGCGCGTGCCAGCTGCGTTCGCCGGGAAGCTGGTCGAGGATATCGACCAGCCGTCCGACGAAATAGAACAGCCCGGCCTCGACCAGCGGCGCGATGCCGCCGATGATCAGCATGGCGAAGAAGGCGAGCTTCGCTTGCCCGACATAGTGCCAGAGGAAGCCGCCGACGCTGGCAGGCGGACGAAGATTCGCCGGCTCGCGGAACGGGTAGACCCAGCTTTCGAACCAGCGATAGACGGCCTTCATCATTCCGCGGCTTCACCTTTCGTCGGCAGATCGTCGGCCGCCTGCTTTTCCTCGAGCAGGAAGCCGCCCGACTGGCGCCGCCAGAGTTGGGCATAGAGCCCGCCCTTGGCGATCAACGCTTCATGCGAGCCGTCCTCGACGATGCGGCCCTTGTCCATGACGACGAGCCGATCCATTGCCGCGATAGTCGACAGACGGTGGGCGATGGCGATGACCGTCTTGCCCTGCATGAGCTTGTAGAGGTTCTCCTGGATGGCGGCCTCCACCTCCGAATCGAGCGCAGACGTAGCTTCGTCGAGAATGAGGATCGGCGCGTCCTTCAGCATAACGCGGGCAATGGCGATGCGTTGCCGCTGGCCGCCGGACAGCTTCACGCCGCGCTCGCCGACGAGCGCCTCATAGCCGCTTTGTCCATGCGGATCGGTCAGTCCCGCGATCACATCGTCGATCTGCGCGGCCTCGGCGGCGCTGAACATCGCCTCGTCGCTGGCGGACTGGCGTCCATATTTGAGGTTCTCGCGAACGGATCGATGCAAGAGCGACGTATCCTGATTGACGAAGCCGATCGCCGCGCGAACGCTTTCCTGCGAGACGTTGCGGATGTCCTGTCCGTCGATCAGCACCTTGCCGTCCTGCACGTCGAACAACCGCAGCACGAGATTGACCAGTGTCGACTTGCCGGCCCCGGAACGGCCGATCAGGCCCACCCGCTCGCCCGGCGCGATCTTCAGCGACAGATTGTCGATGACGCCGCCTTTGCCGTCCTTGCGCCAATAGTTGAAGTTCACCTGCTCGAACTCGATGCCGCCGGCTTTGACCACGAGGGGCGGCGCGTCCGGTTGGTCCTGCATGGTGATGGGGCGCGCGATCGTCGTCATCGAATTGCTGGCGACGCCGATCTGCCGGAAGATGTTGGCGCCGACATCGAGGATCCTGCCGGAGATGTTGGCGATCTGCAGCGCGAACGGTATCGCCGTCGCCACGGCCGCCGTGGTCATGGCGCCGGCGTTCCAGCCGGCCAGCGCCAGCCAGCTCATGGCGATAAGCAGCGCAGCGTTGAGGACGAACAGGGCCGACCACATCAGTGTGAAAACGCGCATCAGCTGGTAAAACGTGTCGGCGTGCTCGACGACGGCTTGCGAGACATATTTGTCTTCGTGCTCGCCGGTCGAGAATGTCTTGAGCGTCAGGATGTTCGTGTAGCTGTCGACCATGCGGCCGCTCACCTGCGACCACCGCTCCGATAGTTGGGACGAGCGCTGGGTGATCCTCGGCATCGCAAACCAGAAGATCATGCAATAGAACACCAGCCAGGCCGCCACCACAGCCAGAAGAAGCGGGTCGAGCCGCGCCAGCACAACAATGGCGACCGCGACGAAGACCAGCGCGTACCAGACGGCATCGACGGTGAGATTGACGCTCATCTCCACCGAGTCGCCGCTTTGCATGACCTTCGTTCCGATGCGGCCGGCGAAGTCGTTCTGGAAGAATGACCAGTCCTGACGCACGACATGCCAATGGCTTTGCCAGCGGATGAGGTCGATGAGGTTCGGTGCGACGGCGTGGTTGCGGATGAGCGCGTCGATAACCATGGACAGCGGACGCAGCAGCACGACGATCGCCATGATGACGAGCAGCGGCCCATGCGCGGCGAAGAAATCGCCCGGCCTGGTGTTGGAGAGCAGGCCCACGATCAGGCCGACGAAAATCGGCAGCATCGCGTCCACTATTGCCGCGACGGCAACGATGATCATGCGCAGCCAATAGGCGGCGCGAAACTGTCTTATGAAATACCAGTAGAACCGCCAAAGTCCCATTGGCGGCTGCCTGTCTTCGGCCAGCGCCACCGGCGAATAGTGGCTTTCGAACCAGGTGAAGATGCGGTCGAACATTTTTCTCTCGTAGATGCCGGAACCCCGCCGGCACCCAATTTGGTCCCCGGCAGGCCTCTGACAGGTCGTGGTTACGCCCGGGATCGATTCCCCGCAATTGCCGTAACCTTGATGCCAGTCGCGATTGCGTTACTCCGCCGCCATCTCGGAGTGAGACCCTTTGGCATCGGACTCAGCCTGCGCATCATCGAGGAGGAACCCACCCGACTGGCGCTGCCAGAGCTGGGCATAAAGGCCGCCCTTGGTGACAAGCTCTTCGTGCGAGCCTTCCTCGATGATGCGCCCCTTGTCCATGACGACGAGCCTGTCCATCGCAGCGATGGTCGACAGCCGATGCGCGATGGCGATCACGGTCTTGCCTTGCATCAGTTTGTAGAGGTTCTCCTGGATCGCCGCCTCGGCTTCCGAATCGAGCGCCGACGTCGCCTCGTCGAGGATGAGGATCGGTGCGTCCTTCAGCATGACGCGGGCAATGGCGATGCGCTGCCGCTGACCGCCGGACAATTTGACGCCGCGGTCGCCGACATGTGCATCGAATCCCTTGCGACCGTTATGGTCCGAAAGCGCGCCGATGAAATCGAGCGCCTCCGCCCGCCGGGCCGCCTCGATCAGCATCTCGTCGGTGGCGTCAGGGCGCCCGTAGAGGATATTCTCCCGCACCGACCGATGCAGCAGCGAGGTGTCCTGCGTCACCATGCCGATCTGCGCGCGCAACGAATCCTGCGTTACCCCGGCGATCTCCTGGCCATCGATGAGGATCCTGCCGCTTTCCAGGTCGTAAAAACGCAGCAAAAGGTTGACCAGCGTCGACTTGCCGGCGCCGGAGCGGCCGACGATGCCGACCTTCTCGCCGGGTTTCACAGTGAGCGACAGGTTCTCGATGACGCCCTTCTGCTTGCCGTAGTGGAAGCGGATCTCCTCGAAACGGATCTCGCCCTGGCTGACGGCGATGTCGCTGGCGCCCGGGCGGTCCTCGACCAGCCGCGGCAGCGAGATCGACTGGATGCCGTCTTGCACCGTGCCGATATTCTCGAACAGGCTCGACATCTCCCACATGATCCACTGCGACATGCCCCACATCCTGAGCACCAGGCCGATAACCACGGCGACTGCGCCGATCGTCACCGCCTCGCCCAGCCATAGCCACAGCGAGATCGCCGTCACGGAAAACAGAAGCAGCGAATTCAGGATGTAGAGCATCCCGTATAACTGCGTCACCAGCCGCATCGAGCGGTAGACCGTATCGAGGAAGCTCGCCATGCCCTCCCTGGCGAAAGTTGCCTCGCGGCGGGCATGCGAAAACAGCTTCACCGTCTGGATGTTGGTGTAGCTGTCGACGACGCGGCCGGTCATGGTCGAGCGCGCATTGGCCTGCTCCTCGCCGACCTTGCCGAGCTTCGGGATGAAAAAGCGCAAGAGCCCGATATAGCCGACCAGCCATACACCCAAGGGCACAGCCAGTCGCAAGTCTGCCGAGCCGACGATGAACAGCATGCTGAGGAAGTAGACGACGACATAGTTTAGGACATCGATCAGTTTGATGACGCATTCGCGCACGGCAAGAGCGGTCTGCATCAGCTTGGTGGCGATACGGCCGGCAAACTCGTCCTGGTAGAAGGCCATCGACTGCTTGAGCAGGTAGCGATGCACCTGCCAGCGGATGCGCATGGGATAATTGCCCATCAGCGTCTGCTGGTTGAGCAGCGAATGCAGCCATACCGTGCCCGGCAGCGCGAACAGCACGATGAAGGCCATGCCGGCGAGTTTCCAGCGCTCCGTCTCAAGGAAGGTTTCGCGGTTCTGCGCCGACAGCCAGTCGACGATGCGGCCCATGAAACCGAACATCCACGCTTCGGCAAGGGCTATCGCTGCCACAAGCACGGCATCGACGAGGATATAGGGCCAGGCCCCGCGCGTGTAATGCACGCAGAAGGCGACCAGCGTCTTCGGCGGCTCGACCGGCTCCGCGGCGGGAAACGGATCGAGCCTCTTCTCAAACCAGCGGAACATTCGAGGCACTCGACGGTCTGTGCGCTCACGCGGCGCGGGGTTGATTGGTAAGGCCGTTCGGCCGCACGGCGCCGCGGGCCGGCGATACGGAATTGTCCGTATCGCCGGCCCTGCTTCGCGCAATATAGGGTGTCGCGGGCTTTTCGCCGACAGGCTTGCCAGAGGATCCTGACGACAAGCTGTCGCCGGCGCTGGTTTTGCCGGGCCGGACCATGCGGATGATCCGGCGCACCAGCGAGGGTCGGCCGGGATCGGGCACCGCGCGCGAGAAGTCGACGTCCGGCAGCATGCCGCGATGCGGACGCCGGCGCGTCTCGGCGTGCACCGCCGACGAGTAAGTCTCGCCGATCAGCAGCGCCCAGGTCGCCACCTTGCGCTCATGCAAGCTTCTTGAACCCGGTATCTTAAAGGGATCGAACATCGGTCCGTCCTCCATGTGCAAATGCGTTAAAAACGGTGATGCGAGCTCGACCTCCGGCATTCGGCCGGAGGGACGCGACGCAGTCCCGACATGACGGCAAGCGTCAGTCCCGACATGACGGCAAGCGTCGGTGTCGACACGTTCAGGTGGGGCGCAGCGCCGCTTTGGCAGTTTGAGAAACATCGCAAGATTCCTTCGAAGGCCGAAAACTGGGTTCGGCGGGAATCGGTGCGATGAGGTCTTAAAGTGTCAGAAGAATCGTCGTACCGAAACCGCCGTTGGGCATACGTGGGCCCCAAAGAGGAGCTGCCCGGAGAAGGGCTGGAAGTGCATGGTCATCATGTGGTCCCTCTCCTTCGGTTCGGGTTGACGATGATGGGCGTATACTCGACTTCGCAGAAAATGGCCACCCGCCAGTCTAGAAATCGCCAAAAGCCGGAGCCGCCTGTGGCCGTTCTGCCACTTATTAGAAGGATGCGGAAATGAACGACCGTCTCCGCATCGGGCTCTACCAACCGGATATCGCCGGCAATACCGGGACGATCCTGCGCTTCGCCGCCTGCCTTGATCTTGGCGTCGACATCATCGAGCCGGCCGGTTTCCCGCTCTCCGATCGGGCGCTGAAACGCGCCGGCATGGACTATCTCGAAATGGCGGCGCTTACCCGCCATGCCGACTGGCACGCCTTCGAGGAATGGCGCCGAACGAACGCGCGCCGTCTTGTGCTGCTCACGACCAAGGCCGAGACCGCCTACACGCAGTTTGCTTTCGCCGCCGGCGACGTCCTTCTGTTCGGCCGCGAATCCGCTGGCGTGCCGGAAGAGGTTCATCAGGCGGCGGACGCGCGACTGACCATTCCGATGCGGCCGGGCGCCCGCAGCATCAATGTCGCGCTGTCCGTCGCGATGGTCGCGGGCGAAGCGCTCCGCCAGCTCGGATAGGCTGCTCAAGCCCTGCTCGTCGTCGCGAACGCCTCCCACTTGCGGCGTCAGTCTCACCCAGGCGCACATCGCCTTCTCCTCAATTTGCCTTGTCAGGCTTTCCTCGCTACAAGCTCAACCTAACTTGAGGTCAAGCGGAAAGTGCGAGATGGCTCCGGTGAAGGAATTGACGGTCGGTCAGGTGGCGATGCGCAGTGGCGTCGCGGTCTCGGCGCTCCATTTTTACGAAGGGCGCGGGCTGATCCGCAGCCATCGCACCGCGGGCAACCAACGGCGCTACGGCCGCGACGTGCTGCGACGGGTGGCGATCATCCGCGTCGCCCAGGAGGTCGGCATCTCGCTCGCCGAAATCGCCGCCGCATTCCACTCCCTGCCCGAGGGCCGCACGCCCACGCGCGAGGATTGGAATCTGCTTTCAACGGCTTGGCGCGACGGCCTCGATCATAAGATCGCCCAATTGAAGAAGCTGCGCGACGGCCTGACCGACTGCATCGGCTGCGGTTGCATGTCGATCGACAAATGCCCGCTTCGGAACAAGGAGGACCGACTGGCCAGAGAGGGAACTGGAGCGAGACGGCTACTGGTGCCCTGAGGATTTTTCAATCCGCCGCCGGCAGCCGTCGCATGGTGAATTCGATGACGTCGCCCGGGCGCTCGAACCAGCTTTCGATCTCGGTCCAATAGGCCTGCTTGGGAAAGCGCTCGAACCATTCCTTGGCTTTGAGGCGCGCGGCCGGCCGCGGCAGCACGAAAGTCTCGCGCAAAAATCCGTCGCGCGGCTCTCTTTCGCGCTCGGCCCGTGAGCGCTCCAGCCTCTTCTTCAAGCCATCCAGCGGCGGTCTTGCCGGGGTGCGCACGAGCAAACTCCTTGCACCTTGGTCAGACAGGACTTGACCCTTGCCCTTAAGAGATTAGGGATCGCGCGCAGAAAAAACGAGTCATTTGTCGGGCAAGCAGCCTGGACTGGAGACGGAATTGGAACGACCCGACATTGCGGTGGGCCTGCCTGACGACATCGAGCAGAAGAAGATGAAGGCCCGCCTCTGGTTCGAAGCGCTGCGCGAGCGCATCTGCGCCGCCTTCGAGCAGATCGAGCAGGAACTCACTGGATCGCAATCGGCATGGTCGCCCGGGCATTTCGAGCAGACGCCGTGGGAGCGCGACGACGGCAAAGGTGGCGGCGGCACCATGTCGATGATGCGCGGCCGCGTCTTCGAGAAGGTCGGCGTGCATACCTCGACCGTCCACGGCGAATTCTCTCCCGAATTCCGCAAGCAGATCCCGGGCGCCGACGAGGATCCGCGCTTCTGGGCGAGCGGCGTTTCGCTGATCGCGCACCCCTGGAACCCCAACGTTCCGGCCGTGCATATGAACACACGCATGGTCGTGACCACCCGCCACTGGTTCGGCGGCGGCGCCGACCTGACGCCGGTGCTCGACCGCCGCCGTACCCAGGACGATCCCGACACGATCGCCTTCCACCGCGCCATGCAGTTCGCCTGCGAGAAGAACGCCGGGGTGGCCGACTATCCGAAATTCAAGGCGTGGTGCGACGAGTACTTCTTCCTGCCGCATCGCAACGAGGCGCGCGGGGTCGGCGGCATCTTTTTCGACTGGCTGCATTCCGATGAGGGCAAGGGCGGCTGGGACGCCGATTTCAATTTCGTCCAGGATGTCGGCCGCTCTTTCCTCGTCGTCTATTCCCATCTGGTGCGGGGCAATTTCAACCAGAACTGGACCGACGGCGACCGCGAGGAACAGCTCGTCCGGCGCGGCCGTTACGTCGAATTCAATTTGCTTCACGATCGCGGCACCATCTTCGGCCTGAGAACCGGCGGCAATGTCGCCTCGATCCTCTCCAGCCTGCCGCCCGAGGTAAAGTGGCCGTAAAAATCCGGTGAGCGGAAGGCCAGCCGCATTGCTGTCCCATTCGCCGAATTTTGACCGGCAATGTGGCAGGGGCGATTTCTTTTTCGTCTAATATCCTTTTGAAAAAATTGATTTATTTAACGTGCCGGGTCGGGAAGCGCCGGCGGCTCGTCACTGCTACGAGCCGCGACCCGACGCGTCCGGACGGCCCTGATCGAGCGGAGTGCCTTCCCAATGGTGCCCGCATCCCAGGAGAACATCCTATGCGCAAGCTTATTGTGACGGCGGCAACCGCCGCCTTTCTCGCCTCCGGTGGCGCCGCGTTCGCCGCGGTCAAGCACACCACGGGAACAGTGAAGAGCTTTGATGGACCGGCCATGAGCCTTGTTCTGGACAACGGATCGACCTTCACGCTGTCCAAGGCCTTCAAGGATCCGGGCATCAAGCCGGGCGAGAAGGTTCGCGTTTCCTGGGATATGAGCGGCAAGAACAAGATTGCCGAGGCTGTCAAGATCATGAAGTGACGGCCTCCAATTGCAGAACAGTTGAAGCGGTTTCCGCCGGAATTGCGTCAAAACAAAAAGACAGAGCGGTTCATCGTTTGACGGAAACCAGGTGGCAACGGGCGGAGCAGCAATGCTCCGCCTTTGATTTCGCGCGGAGACCGTGAAAAAACAATTCGCCACCGGCTCCAATGCAACCGAAGCCG
Source organism: Mesorhizobium sp. M1A.F.Ca.ET.072.01.1.1 (assembly GCF_004023325.1). NCBI lineage: Bacteria > Pseudomonadati > Pseudomonadota > Alphaproteobacteria > Hyphomicrobiales > Phyllobacteriaceae > Mesorhizobium > Mesorhizobium sp. M1A.F.Ca.ET.072.01.1.1. The sequence continues at coordinate 14,909 of NZ_RZSF01000087.1, forward strand.
GCGACATGTGTTATGGTTTTCCACCGGGGCAATTTCAGGAAAATGCGATGCTGCTTTCCATGCGGAATTGCATGACAACAAGGAGCGGAATCAGGGCTCCGGACCTAGGAAAGGAAAAACCATGAAGGAGTTCCAATGCGGGACACTCGTCCCGGGCTGCGATTGGCACACGCGCGCCGAGGAGGAAGCCGAGGTCATGCGCCGCGCCGTCGAGCACATGCGTGAAACCCATGGCGAAACCACCATCCGCGAGACCATGATCGAGGCGATCCGCTCGCGCATCCAAAAGGTCCGCGACGCGGCCTGAGGCATCGGGTGCCGTTTTCGGACGACCATTGGCAAAGCCGGCGAGTTGGATGCAGCATCCGGCGCGTCTCGCTTCGTTTGCGTCTGATCGCTGGCAACGGCCTGGCTTCGCCGAATTCAAGCAAAAACTTATGTTCGTACCGGCTTGGATAACCCCGCGGTAACGGTCTCCATGCGATCGTCGCGCATGATCCGGCGACCGCGGCTGCCCGAGGAGCCGTCCGCCACAAGGCGCGTCTGGATCCGGTGGGCGAGGTGCTTCGCGCATGCGCGAAAGATCCAACAGACGAGACGGTTTCGGCGCAGCCGCACTGTTGCTGTGCCTAGTCGTTGGCGCCTCGCCGTCGATGGCCCAGGAAATGACCACGTCCCTCGTGAACATCCACCAGGGGTCATGGCTCAGCGACCGCGCCAGAGCTCTCGGCAATGGCGGCTATGAGCTGCAGGACGGGAGCTGGGTTTCGTTCAATCGTTGGTACCACAGCGATTGGGTCGACATGCACGTCGACTTCATCACGCAACTTACCGAAGACAGCGGCTTTCTGTGGGGAGTGGGAACCGGGGAACAAGCCGAGAAGTACCGCATCGCGCCGAGCCTCAAGCTCGGTTTTCTCACCCAGACCCATCCGAGCCTCAACAGCACTCTCTCCCTTTCCGTTACCTCGATCTTCGGCGGCAACCTGAGCGAAAAGCCCTGCGTGGCCGACTACGGGGATCTGGGCACCTACAGCGTCAACTGCCGGCTTGCGGCCGGGGAGACGGCGCCTGAGGACACGCTGAAATATCTGGTTAACGCTACCCCCGAAAGGCTGCGCCTGTGGCTCAACTACCGTGTTACTTTCTGATCGCCGGGATGCCGCGCATGAGAAATCTTCCTGCTCCCGAACTTCGCGATCGTCCGTCCTCGTTCCTGCTTTGACCGGGAGTAAGACCATGTCTGGTAATTTCTGGAAGCTCGGCATTGCCGCGGCACTGACCATTCTGCCGGCATCCATCGCGTCGGCGCAGGAAGCTCTCGACGCGGACCAGGCGGCCGCGCTGTGCCACGGCGGCGGGTCCATATGCGTAAGCGCAAAGATACCGGTTGCGCGAACGACACAAGCGGTGCAGAGCTGGATGAGCCCCGATGTCGGCGCCGCGTGGGCGGCTGGCTACAAGGGCAAGGGCGTCACCATCACCATCGTCGACGACTTCAGCAGTTCATCGCGCTTCTCTGGCAATTTCGGCATCGGCACGCAATATCAGCGGCACGGAGAGTGGACGCGCGAAGAAGCAAGCATGATCGCTCCTGCGGCGACCATCCGCTCCAAGGACTTCTCGACGGGTTCGGCCGTCCCGCTGGCAAGTGGCCGCAACGTCCTCAACCTCAGCTACGGCATGTACGCGAACGCGGGTTACAGCGTGAACCAGATCCGCTGGGCCCCGGAGGAGCAATCGATCATCTCCTACGCCAGCAAGGGATCGGCCATCGTCTCGAAAGCGGCTGGCAACGATTCGGTTGCGGTCGGCGGCGTCACCAGCGGCCAGCAGGATTATCTCGATCTCGCTCTGATCGGCAAACCGACGGCGATCTTTGTTGGCGCGCTGTCCACAAACGGCACGGCGTCAAACAAGGCTCAGCTTGCCTGGTATTCCAATTACGCCGGCTCCGACCCGACCGTGCAGAGCCATTTCCTGGTGGTCGGCGTCGAAGGCGACAAGACCGGCCTTTACGGCACGTCGTTCGCCGCGCCTATCATCTCCGGATATGCCGCAATAATCGGCAGCAAATTCACCAAGGCGACCCCGGTTCAGATCACCAACGACCTGCTCAACACGGCTCGCACCGACACGCTGGTCAACTACAACCCCTCAGTCTACGGCAAGGGCGAGGCAAGCCTTTCGCGTGCCCTGGCCCCGGTGGCGATACGCTGAGCGGCGCCACGATTTAGGGACTCATCTAAGCCTCGAGTGCCTGCGCGGCGCGTTTGAGCAGCGCGCCGCGATCCATGGCGAATGCTGAATCCACCCATTCCCTTTCGAGGTTCTTCAGCGTGGCGCCAAGCTTCGGGCCGGGCGCGGCGCCGAGTTCGGTCAGGTCGGCCCCCTTGATCGGAAAGCTCGGCTTTTGCCATTTCAAGGCGAAGCCGAGCAGGCGCGAGAAACCGCCGGCTTCCATCATCGCCCGATCGTCCTCGATGGCCCGTGTCCGCGCGGCGGCGAGCGCGAGCCGCAGCCGATCGACGAAGCCTTCGCGGTCGCCAAAATAGAGCTTTTTCGACAATTCCGTCTCGGTCGTCTTGGGTTCAGTCGGAACCGTCAGTGCCCAGTGTCGCAGGCGCTCCCCCTCGTCGGTCGAAAATCTCAGCCTTTCGGCAAGCGTCTTCATGCGCGCGGCATCCGGCGGAACGACGGCCTCCAGCCTGAGCAGCGGATCGGCATCCCAGCCGAGATCCTTTTCGGTCCTGACCAGCCCGTGGATGGCGTCGATGCCCCATTTCTCGCTCTCCGGCAGCACGGCGGTGAGGACGCCGGCCTGACGCATCCACAGCAGGGCGCGCGAGGGGTCGGGCGCCGAAAGCAGCTTCTTCAGTTCGGACCACACGCGTTCGGCCGAAAGCCTGCCGAGCCCGTCCTTCAGCCTGGCGCAGGCCTTCAAGCCCTCGGCGTCGGGCCGGCCATCGCCATACCAGGCGAAGAAGCGGAAGAAGCGCAGGATACGCAGATAATCCTCGCGGATGCGCGCTTCCGGATCGCCGATGAAGCGCAGCCGCCGCGCCTCCATATCGGCGACGCCGCCGACAAGGTCGACGATGGCGCCGTCGGCTTCGGCATAAAGCGCATTGATGGTGAAGTCGCGCCGCGCGGCGTCGGCCTTCCAGTCGCGCCCGAAGATGACTTTCGCCCGCCGACCGTCGGTCTCGATGTCGGCCCTGAGCGTCGTGACCTCATAGGCCTTGCCGCCGGCGATTGCCGTGACGGTGCCGTGCTCGATCCCTGTCGGCACGGTTTTGAAGCCGGCGGCCTGGGCGCGGCGGATCGTGTCCTCGGGCACCGTCGTGGTGGCAATGTCAATGTCGGCGACCGGCTGGCCGATCAGTGCATTACGCACCGCTCCACCGGCCACCCGCGCCTCCTCGCCGCCCTCCTTCAGCGCGGCAAGCAGCTTCTGCAGATGCTTTTCGCCCAGCCAATCGGCCCTGCCCGAGAGAGACACCTCAGCGCTCACGCATAGAGCCTTTCATAGAGTGTGCGGATGATGCCGGCGGTGACGCCCCAGATCCGCTGGCCGTCATAGGGCATCTCGTAGAAGAACCATTCGAGGTCGTTCCACATGCGGCTGTCGCGCGCGTGGTTGACAGGGTCCATCAGGAAGCGCAGCGGCACCTCGAAGGCGGCGTCGACCTCGTCGGCGTTGAGCATCAGCGAAAAGCCTGGCCGCACCACCGAAAGCACCGGCACGATGCGGTAGCCGCTGCCGGAGACATAATCGGGCATGCGGCCGACAATTTCGATGTGATCGCGGTCGAGGCCGATCTCCTCGAATGTCTCCCGCAGCGCTGTGGCCTCAGGGGTGGGATCGGTCGGATCGATGGTGCCGCCGGGAAAGGCGACCTGGCCGGAATGGCTGCGCAGCTTCTCCGCCCGCTTGGTGAGCAGCACCGTGGCGCCGTCGGCGTGATCGATGACCGGGATCAGCACCGCTGCGTCGCGCAGCGGTTTTATGTGCTTCAGCCTGGGATGCCCTGGATTGAAGCGGTGGTCGCCGGACTCGTCGCCGGATTGGACCTCGGCCTGCGCCGCTGCGCGGGCGCGAAAATCCGCGATCGAGAACGGCACCGGAGCCACCTGGTCCATCACGCGCTTAGCCGGTCGAGCTTTTCGGCCGGCATGATCGGATAGACTTCGCCGCCGGAGCGGACGGCGAACATTGTCCTGCCGCCGACGTCGATCACCTCTCCATGCTCGACCAATTCGTACATCACCGGCCGCGCCACCAAGGCTTCCAGCCGCCCGCGCACCAGCACATAGGGCTTGAGCCCGCCGGTGGTGTCCTCGTCGACGAAGCGCAGCGGATGGCCGGGCCCGGCGGTGACCACGTCCCCGACATTGGTGCGGAACGTGATGACCTGGCCGTAGCCGGTCCCGGACACGTTCATCTCGACGGCGATGAAGGGCGCGTCGGCGACGCGGATGCCGACGCGCTCCACCGGCGTCACCAGATAGGTCTTGCCGTCGGCGTCCTTGCGCAACACGCTGGAAAAGAGCTGCACCATCGGCATGCGCCCGATCGGCGTGCCGAGGTAGAACCAGGTGCCGTCGGCCCTGATCTCCATATCGAGGTCGCCGCAGAAGTCCGGATTCCAGCGCTCCACCGGAGCCGGCCCCTTGCCGGCGCGCGCCGCGCGCGAGATCAGCGCCTCCAGCCCGCGCGCCTCGGTGGCGCTGGTCAGGCCCTTTTCACCGGATTCTGTGCGATGCGTCATGGTCACGAAATAGTCACTGTTGTCCGGATTGTCAGCCTTGTCAGCCCAAGCCTGTGATTTAAGTTCAATCGCAGGCGCCGGGCGAGGCCGAATCGCGGCATTCTGCGAATCGAGAATGCAAGCCGGTATTTCCAACCACAAGGATCGAACGGCATGAGCGTGATGATCAAGGAAAGCCCGTTGAGCGACAAGGCGATGATCGAGCAGGCCGAGAAGGCGCTGTCCGACATCTCCAAGGTCCGCGACGCCGTAGGCCGCGTGATCTTCGGCCAGGAAGCCGTTGTCGAGCGCACGCTGGTTGCGCTGCTTGCCGGCGGGCATGCGCTCCTGGTCGGCGTGCCAGGCCTCGCCAAGACCAAGCTGGTCGAGACACTGGGCATCGTGCTCGGCCTCGATTCCCGCCGCATCCAGTTCACGCCCGACCTGATGCCGTCCGACATCCTCGGCTCCGAAGTCATGGAGCAGGATGAGCTTGGCAAACGATCCTTCCGCTTCCTCCGCGGGCCTATCTTTTCGCAGCTTTTGATGGCCGACGAGATCAACCGTGCCTCGCCGCGCACCCAGTCGGCGCTGCTGCAGGCGATGCAGGAATATCACGTCACCATTGCCGGCGTTCGCCACGACCTGCCCTCGCCCTTCCACGTGCTGGCGACGCAGAACCCGCTGGAGCAGGAAGGCACCTATCCGCTGCCGGAAGCGCAGCTCGATCGTTTCCTGATGCAGGTCGACATCCTCTATCCGGAAATCGAGGCCGAACGCCGTATCCTGCTCGAAACCACCGGCGTCGAGGAGGCCAAGGCCGACAATGTGCTGCAGCCAGCCAGGCTGAAGGAAATTCAGACGCTGATCCGCCGCATGCCGGTGCCCGAAAGCGTCGTCGAAGCGATCCTCAAGCTGGTGCGCTCGGCTCGTCCCGGTCAGGGGATTGCCGACACCGACAAGCATGTCGCCTGGGGCCCTGGTCCGCGCGCCAGCCAGGCGCTGACCCTGTGCGCCCGAGCACGCGCGCTATATGACGGCAGGCTGGCGCCGTCGGTCGACGACATCCGTGCCCTCGCCGAACCGGTGCTGCAGCATCGCATGGCGCTGACCTTCGCCGCCCGCGCGGAAGGCACATCCGTGCGCGACGTGGTGGCGAAACTGGCAAAAGGCATCTGATGGGTCGAATAGGCGAGGTCCAGGCACCGGTTGCGACGCGCGACGCGCTCGCCCGTGGCCGGTTGCGGGCCTCTCTGGTGCCGGATCTGCTGGTCGAGGCGCGCCGCATCGTCAACACGGTGATCGCCGGCTGGCATGGCCGCCGCAAGCGCGGCATCGGCGAGAATTTCTGGCAGTTCCGCCCCTATGTCGAAGGCGATGCCTCGCGCATCGACTGGCGCCGCTCGGCCCGCGACGACCACACCTATGTGCGCGACCGCGAGTGGGAGGCGGCCCATACCGTCTGGCTCTGGTCGGACCCCTCCCCGTCCATGCTCTACCAATCCTC
>NZ_RZSF01000088.1:0-20985 GCF_004023325.1 Mesorhizobium sp. M1A.F.Ca.ET.072.01.1.1
GTGCGCCAAGCTCGCGCTCGATCAGTCCGATGCGCGTCTGCTGGCGTGAAATGATGACGAATAAAGCGATGACAGCGGCAATGGCGATCAGGCCGAAAAACATGGCGGTTTCCCCTCAAAACCGTGCCAGTCGTGGCCGACAAATGCGGCGATGAGACGGCTACCCAATCAGCGCCCTGCCGGCCTGCAAGATCGAGCATGTTTCGGCGCCGATTGCCAGCGACCGCGGGCTTTATCCAACGGCGATACGTCGAAGCGGCTGAGGCTCGGGCCGCAAATTGCCGGCCGCTCGCCGCGGAACACTCGTGCTATCCTCGAACGCTAGCGGGAATTAACAAGAGGATGACCGATGCCGCAACGAAGCGCGGGCCTGCTGATCTTCAAGCAAACCGCCGGTGTGTTCGAGTTCCTGCTGGTCCATCCCGGCGGACCGTTCTGGGCAACGAAAGATGAAGGGGCCTGGTCGATTCCGAAGGGGCTGATCGACGATGGCGAGGACGATCTCGTGGCCGCTCGGCGTGAGGCCGAGGAGGAGCTAGGCGTCGCGATCGACGGCGATTTCCAGCCAGTCGGCAGCTACAAGCAGCCGGGCGGTAAAATCGTGATCGCCTGGAGCGTCGAAGCGGACATCGACGTGGATGCCGTCAGGAGCAACATGTTCACCATGGAGTGGCCGCCAAGGTCGGGCGCCATGAAGGACTTTCCCGAAGTGGACAAAGCCGGCTGGTTCTCACTTCCAGAGGCGGGTCTCAAGATCCTGAAAGGCCAGCGTCCCATCCTCGACGATTTTCTGGTGCGACGGCGAGCCGACTAGATCCTCGCCTTACTCGCCGGCAATCACCTTCACCGCCGCCTGATGCCGGCGCAGAGCCGCGAGGAAGCCGGCGCGGGCGTCGGGCGGCTCGATGCCGCGGCGCTGGAGGACGCCTTCCGGCTGACCGGCTTCTTCTTCACTCGCCACGTCTATGAGCCGCGCTGCAAGAAGGCCGGCAGCGCCAGCATCTTGTCGTGCCAAGCCGCGCCCGCAGCGCGCGAGACGGCGCGTCCGGATTTCGGCGACACATAAGCGAGATCCTGCCGCGATCCGGTCGCCGCGCATTGGCTGAGGTCGAGGCCGAAGCCGAGCTCATCCAGGATCAGCAATTCGAAGCGCGCCACCAACTCGCCCGCGGCATCGGCATCGCCCAGATGGGGGATCATCACCGCAAGAGCCTCGTAGAGGCCGCCATGGGCATCGCGTTCGGGCAGAAGCCTGAGATGCGCGGCCATGGTCTGCAGGCCGTAGACGGCGACTGCGCTGTCCATCAGCCGGGCGGCGTTCATCTCGATCGCCTCGGCCTGGAAGATGCCGAGATGCTCGTCGAGACGCGCCCGCCACAAAAGATCGACGCGATTGCCGGGCTGCAGCAGCGGCTGCTGCTTGCGCGAGCGCCCGCCCCGCACGAGGCCGAGATGCCGGCCATGGGCGCGCGTCATCACCTCGAGGATGGCGCTGGTTTCGCCATGCTTGCGGGTGCCGAGTATGATTCCCTCGTCGCGCCATTCCATACGTCGAGCTTTTCACCTGTTGGGCGGCGAAATCAAGATTGCCGCCCGTGACCCAAAATCTGTCCTGACAGTGATGGCGGGCAACATCTGCCGTTGTCGCCGCGGCGGCAATATCGGAAAATTCTCAGAAACCGTTCGGGATTTTTCGGCCGCGCCGGCGCCAAATATCGGCGCATTGACCGGGTGAACCGGCGCAGACCGCCGAGCGGCTCGGCTGGCTATTTCCCGAAGCGTCGACCTCTCGGGCAGGCGACCACTCGCTACAATGGCCCGATGAGAGGATCGATATGAGCTCCTTCCTGGGCGTGGTGCGCGGGCACCAGTTGACCATCTTCTTTTCGCTGGCGCTCGGCCTGACATGGCTGGCGTTCATTCCCTTCTATCTGTCGCATGGCCAGAGCATTCCCTGGTTCACCTTCGGACCGGCAATCTCGGGCTTCACCGTCGCGGCACTCGCCGGCGGCTGGGGCGCGGTGAAGACCATCCTCGCCTCGATGGTGAAATGGCGCGTTCGCCCGATCTGGTATCTGGTGGCGGTCGGCCTGCCGTTCGGGACGCAGCTCGCCTCGATCCTGATCAATCCGTTCCTCGGTTCGGCGGAGCCGTCGTGGGGGAACATTCCGGCCTTCTCCGAGGTGGCGCCCATGATCGCGCTCTATGCCGTATTCAGCGGTCCGCTGGGCGAGGAGCCCGGCTGGCGCGGCTTTGCGACCCCGCATCTTCTTGGCCGTCGCCCAGCACTCGCCGGCAGCCTGATCCTCGGCGTGATATGGGCAATCTGGCACTTGCCGCTCGGCCTGCTTGGCGATCTCAGCCTCTACAGCACGATCAACGTCGTGCTGGCCGGGATCGTCTTCACCTGGCTTTACCAGAACACGGGCAGCGTATTGCTGGCCATCCTGATGCATGTCTCACACCAGAACAGCGTACGCTTCCTCGCCAAGGTGTTCGTCGACGGCGACTATATCCAGCAGCAATGGCTCGGCGTCGCGATCTGGGCGGTCATCGCGATCACGATCGTTGCCTATTACGGCACGGAAAGCTTTATGCGACGGCCGGCGAAGCGACTTGCCACTGCATGAATACTCGACCGGTGACGGCGCCTGCTTGGCGCCGTCATCCCAATTTGCGATGATCGGCGAGCACTTCGTCGATCACGCGGCGCTGCCTCCCGACCTCGGCCCGGTTGGCGTCGTGACCGGCAACGGTGATGAGCGCCTTCCACAGCGTCCAGCCGCGTCCGCGCGCCCAGGTCGCGTCATCGACGGAGATGCGCGCGCGGAATGCCTCGCGGCTCTCGCCCTCGAACAGCGTCCAGGCAATCGCGAGATCGCAGGAGGGATCGCCGACGCCCGACGTGCCGAAGTCGATGACAGCGCTCAGACGGCCGCCCTCGACCAGCAGGTTGCCTGAGGCGACATCGCCGTGGAACCAGACGGGCGAGCCGTGCCAGCCGGCAGCAAGCGCCGCCTTCCAGACGGCAGTGGCGGCTTGCGTATCGATCCGGCCTTCAAGCGCAGCGATGGCCTGTCTCGCCTCGCCGTCATAGACGGCCAGCGGGCCGCCGCGATAAAAATTGTGCTGGCCAGGTGCCGGGCCGGCGGTCGGATCAATCCGTTTCAGGGCAACGAGGAACTCAGCCAGCGAGACCGCGAACGCGCGAAGATCGGCGATGTGCCCGGTTTTCGCCGTCTCGCCTTCGATCCAGCGGTAGACGGACCAGTGCCAGGGATAGCCCGCCGCCGGCTGGCCCATGGCGAGCGGCTCGGGAATCGGCAGCGGCAGAAGCGGCGCGAGCTTGGGCAGCCAGCGATGCTCCTTCTCGACCTGCAGCGCATAGGGAGCAGCACTTGGCAGCCTGACCGCCATCGTGTCGCCGAGATGGAAGGTGCGGTTGTCCCAGCCGCCGAACGCGACCGGCTTCACAGGCAGATGCCGCCATTCGGGAAACTGCGCGTCGACGAGCCGCCGCACGAGAGCGGTGTCGATATCTATCTTCGGGCTGTGCATGTCGTTATCCCAAAACCGCGTCGCTTTTGGTCGACATGGATCAGTTGGGAAACTCCAATCCCATCTCCCGATAGCGCTCCGGGTCGTCGCCCCAGTTCTCGCGCACCTTGACGAACAGGAAGAGATGCACCTTCTGCTCGAGGATCTCGGCGATCTCGGCGCGCGCGGCCTGGCCGATGGCGCGGATCGTCTCGCCCTTGTGGCCAAGCACGATCTTCTTCTGGCTCTCGCGCTCGACATAGATGACCTGCTCGATGCGCACCGAGCCGTCCTTCTTCTCCTCCCACTTCTCGGTCTCGACATGCGAGGAATAGGGAAGCTCCTGATGGAGTCTCAGATAAAGCTTTTCACGCGTGATCTCGGCCGCGAGCTGGCGCATCGGCAGGTCGGATATCTGGTCTTCCGGATAGTACCAGGGACCGGCTGGAAGCGTCTCGGCAAGATAATCGAGCAGGTCCTTGCAGCCGGAGCCGGTGAGCGCCGAGACCATGAAGGTGCGCTTGAACGGCACTCTTTCGTTCGCTGCCGCGGCCAAAGCAAGAAGCGTATCCGGCTTGACCCGGTCGACCTTGTTGAGGACGAGCAGCATCGGCTGCTTGACGTCCTTCAGCCGGTCGAGGATGGCGTCGGCATCGCCTTTGATGCCGCGTTCGGCATCGATCAGCAGCACTACGACATCGGCATCCTTGGCGCCGCCCCAGGCGGTGGTGACCATTGCCGTGTCCAGCCGCCGCCTCGGCTTGAAGATGCCGGGCGTGTCGACGAAGACGATCTGCGCGTTGTGATGTGTGGCGATGCCGCGCACGATGGCTCGGGTGGTCTGCACCTTGTGGGTGACGATCGACACTTTCGCGCCGACCAGCTGGTTGACCAGCGTCGACTTGCCGGCATTGGGCGCGCCGATCAGCGCGACGAAGCCGGAGCGCGTGGCAGGCGTTTCGGAGATTTCGGTGACGGTCATGCAGCGCTCCATACGCCTTCGCGCAGCAGCAACGCGGCCGCCGCCGCCTGCTCCGCTTCGCGCTTGGAACGGCCGCTGCCGATCGCCGGCGCGAAAGAGCCGACCTTGACGCTGACGGTGAACAGCGGGTCGTGGTCGGGCCCCTCGCGAGCATCCACCCGGTAGGCCGGCACCGCCCCCGACGCCGCCTGGTGCGCCCACTCCTGCAGCTCGGTCTTGGCGTCGCGGCGGGCAGCACCGATCGCCTGCGAGCGCGGCTGCCAGTAGCGATGGATAAACGCGCGGGCGGTCTCAAGGCCACCATCCAGATAAAGCACGGCGATCAGCGACTCCAGCGCGTCGGCACGCATATTGGTTCGCTTGCGGCCTTCGAGATTGCGCACGTCGGAGCCGGCGCGGATCAGCTCCGGCAGGCCGATCTCCTCGGCGATCTCGGAGAGCGCCTCGGCATTGACCAGCGCGTTGAGGCGGAGCGACAGCTCGCCCTCGGCGGCATCGGGAAAGGCAGCGAGCAGCATGTCGGCCACGACCAGGCCGAGAACGCGGTCGCCCAAAAATTCGAAGCGTTCGTAGTCGACGCCGGCATGCGTCGAACGCGCGCTGGCATGGGTCAGCGCGCGCTGCAGACGCTGGCGGTCGGCGAAGGCGTGGCCGGTGCGCTCGACAAGCGCTTCGGCAAGGGCATCGGCGGTCAAACGCTTGGTCGCCGCCATGACCTTAGTGGACGAGGTGGAACAGGCGGCCGGCACGCATCAGCGACGGCCACTTCCAGACTTCCAACGGGCTCGCGCCATCGGCGATCGAGAAGAAGATGACGTTGGCGCGGCCGACGAGGTTCTCGGCCGGCACGAAACCGACGGTGAAGCGGCTGTCGGAGGAATTGTCGCGATTGTCGCCCATCATGAAATAGTGGCCGGGCGGCACGTCGAACTCGCGCGTGTTGTCGCCGATCGAATTGGGCGTCAGATCGAGCGTGTCATAGGTGACGCCGTTGGGCAGCGTCTCGCGATAGACGTCGACGGGACGGTCGACCTCGGTGATGTCGGGATTGTCGATCTGGCCGACCTTTTCGCGCGGCACGGCGGTGCCGTTGATGAAGAGCTGGCCGTCCTTGACCTGGATCTTGTCGCCGGGCAGGCCGACGACGCGCTTGATGTAGTCGACGGACGGGTCCGGCGGGAACTTGAACACGACCACGTCGCCGCGCTTGGGCTCAGAGCCCCAGATGCGGCCGGAGAAAATATTGGGGCCGAAGGGCAGCGAGTAGCGCGAATAGCCATAGGCCCATTTGGTGACGAACAGATAATCGCCTTCGAGCAGCGTCGGCCGCATCGAGCCGGAGGGGATGGAGAAGGGCTGGAACAGCAGCGTGCGGATGACAAGCGCGAGCAGCAGAGCCTGGATGATGACGGAAAAGGTTTCCCCAAGCCCGCCGGATTTCTTCTGCGATTTTTCAGCCACGCTCATGTCGTCCTCGATTGTGCGTTGGTTGGTATAGAGTCTCGGCGCGCGCTGGGCAACGTCATGCCGCCCGTGGTCAGATGGAATCAATGTGGCGCTTGTTCGGCGGGCACTGCCTCGATGATCACAAAGGCTTGAGCAAGTGGAAAATCGTCGGTGATGGTGAGGTGGATCAGCGCATGGTGGCCCTTGGGCAGGATTTTTTCCAGCCTGGCGGCAGCGCCGCCGGTGAGCGCCATGGTGGGCGCTCCGCTGGGCAGGTTGACCACGCCCATGTCGCGCCAGAAGACGCCCTCGGCCATGCCGGTGCCAAGCGCCTTGGCGCAGGCCTCCTTGGCGGCGAAGCGCTTGGCGTAGGAAGCGGCACGGGCCGCGCGCTTCTCCGATTTGGCCTGCTCGACCTCGGTGTAGATACGCTGGATAAAGCGCTGGCCGTGCCGTTCCAGGGACTTCTCAATACGTCTGATGTCGATCAGGTCGCTGCCGATGCCGATGATCATTCCGCGGGAACTTCCCGTCCGCCCTGCCGAGCCTTCCCGGCTCGCTCGGTCATTCGCCGCTGCCGTTGCGCGCGAAAAGCGGTCATGCCCCACCGCGTGACACCATAGAAGACGAGCCCGAAGACCAAGCCGAGGGGCACCGCGCCGAGAAGCATCGGCTCCAGGATCGGGTGCCACAGCTTGGCGAAGGAAAGCGTGTGCATCATTTCCCCGAGATGCTCCGGCGGCCCATGCCTGGGCAGATGTTCATGCAGGATGAGCTTGCCAGTCTCCCAGGACGCGCCCCAGAGCAGCGGGAAGGACAGCGGATTGCCGAAGAACACCGCACCGAGGGCTGCCGCCACCAGATTGCCGGCGATCACCCAGCAGAGCACGGCGGCGATGATGAAGTGGAAGCCTAGCGGGAAGAAGGAGGCGAAAACGCCTGCCGCGACTCCGGCGGCCACCGAATGGGGCGTCGCTTTCAGCCGCAGAATGCGCTTGGAGAAATACTGAACGGAGCGCGAGAACGAGCGGCGCGGCCATAGGTAAGTACGCACCCGCTCCAGGAGGCCATCAGGCTCTCGGCGTCGAAAAAGCACTCTGTTTCGGTTCCTGGTCCAACACACGCTTCCCTGCCAGCCGGGTCGCGCCAACATATCTTGCGCTTCAACGGCGCAGGAAGGCAACAAAACTTTGCTATAGCGGCGATTGCCAGACCACGGAACAGCGAAACGTCGCCGCGATGGTCTGCCGCAGGCTCTTACATGAGCGCCATTCTGGCGAAACTGAGGAAGACTGGGCAAAGCATGTTTGGCCATTCGTCCTTGCGCGACCGCGGCGCCGAGGTATCGGACGCGGTCAGCCCGGGCTTTTCAGCTAAGTTCGATATTCGCTGACTTCGACCAGGTTGTCGTCGGGATCCCGGAAATAGACCGACATCATCCTGCCGCGAGCACCGGTGCGCTCGACAGGTCCGACTTCGACCGCCACACCGTTGGCTTCGAGGCTGGCGCGGATGTCGGCAAGAGGCACCGCAGCAATGAGGCAGAAATCGCCGGAGCCCGGCGTCGGCGCCTTTGCCTTCGGCTCAAAGGTGCGAGCGACCTCGTGCAGATTGATCTTCTGCGATCCGAACAGAAGCGCGGTCGGCCGGCTCGGCTCGTCCAGCCGCCCCATGCCAAGCACGCGCTGATAGAAGTCGCAAGTCGCTTCGACAGACCGGACCGTCAGGACGAAATGATCGATGCCGGCTATCATGGGCCTCTGCGCGCTTCGCTGGCAAAGAGATTCAACCGGCACCCTCAGGTGGTTGTTTTCATTCATCGCCAGGTCAGATATTTCGGCTTCCCGGCTTAACGGCAGGGATGGCGGCAAGTTCCGGCGGCAGGCGGTCGGGCGGGTAGGCCGGCACCTCATATTCGGCGAGCGCAATCAGCGGCACGCCGACATCGGTCTTGCCGGCCGAACGGTCGATGATGCAGGCGGCCGCCACCACCTCGGCGCCGAGCTGGCGCAGGCAGTCGATGGTCTCGCGTATCGAGAGACCCGTGGTGACGATGTCCTCGACAATGACGACGCGCGATCCCTTGGCGATCTCGAAGCGACGCAGCCGGAACTCGCCCCCTTCCCGCTCGACCCAGACCGCCGGCGCGCCGAGATGGCGCGAGGTCTCGTAGGCCGGGATCAGGCCGCCGATCGCCGGGCCGACGACATAGTCGATCCTGCCCGTCACCGCCTCACGAATCTTTTCGGCCAGCGCCTTGCACAGGCGCTCGGTCTTGTCGGCATGCATGAAGACGCGCGCCTTCTGCAGGAAGATGGGGCTGCGCAGGCCGGACGTCAGGATGAAATGCCCTTCGAGAACCGCGCCAGCCTCGCGGAAAATACCCAGCACTTCATCGGTGTTCATTGTTCGCTCCATGCTCTTGGCGAGTGGTGAGTAGTTATTAGTGAGTAGTGAGTCGAAGGATGAATGGTGAATGGTGAATGGCATTGAGAGCAACCTATTCACTATTCACTATTCACTATTCACTATTCACTATTCACTATTCACTATTCACCCATTCACACGCCGTGCGTCGCTGACGCTCGAATTGTCCTTCAGCTGTGACAGCAGCCGGTTGAGGTGCTTCAGGTCCCAAACCTCGAGGTCGATCAGCATCTCGGTGAAATCGGGCGCGGTGCGCACCATCGACAGCGTGTGGATGTTGGCATCGTTGGACGCGACGACCTGCGCGATGTCGGCGAGCGAGCCCGGCGCATTGATGGCTGTGACCGAGATGCGGGCCGGGAAGCGCTCCTTGGTCCGCTCGTCTATATCCCAGCGCACATCGATCCAGCGCTCGGGCTGGTCGTCGAAAGCCTGCAGGGCCGGCGACTGGATAGGATAAATGGTGATACCGGTTCCTGGCTGGATGATGCCGACGATGCGGTCGCCGGGCACCGCCCCTTCCGGCGCGAAGCGCACCGGCAGGTCGCCGCGCACGCCGCGGATGGGCACCGCACCGTCGCGCTGCTGGTCCTTGCCCTTGCGCGCGGCGCGGCCGGGCATCTGGAACAGCATGCCGGCGGCGTTGCGGATCTTCGACCAGCCTTCCTCGCGCTGCTTGGGCGCCGCGACTGTGACGCGCTCGTCCTTGTAGTCGGGGAAGACTGCTTTCATGACATCGGTCGAGGCAAGCTCGCCGCGGCCGACAGAGGCCAGCACGTCCTCTATGTCCTTGCGCGCCAGGCGATGCAGAACCGGCTTCAGGCTTTCCTTGGTGAAGTTCTTGCCGGCGCGCTCGAAGGCGCGTTCGAGGATGCGGGCGCCGAGCCCGGAATATTGCTTGCGGATGGCATTCTTGGTGGCGCGGCGGATGGCGGCGCGCGCCTTGCCGGTGACGACGACCGATTCCCAGGCTGCCGGCGGCACCTGCGCCTTGGAGCGGATGATCTCGACCTCGTCGCCGTTCTTCAACTCCGTCATCAGCGGCATGATGCGGCCGTTGACCTTGGCGCCGACACAGGTGTCGCCGACATCGGTGTGGACGGCATAGGCGAAGTCGATGGGGGTGGCGCCGCGCGGCAGCGCGATCAGCATGCCTTTGGGCGTGAAGCAGAACACCTGGTCCTGGAACAGCTCGAGCTTGGTGTTTTCCAGGAAATCCTCGGGATTGTCGCCCTCGGCCAGTTGTTCGATGGTGCGGCGCAGCCAGGCATAGGCGTTGGTCTCCTTGGAGATCGCGTGCGCTGCGCCGTTCGGCTTGCCGCCGCTGTCCTTGTAGATCGAATGCGCGGCAACGCCGTATTCGGCGATCTTGTTCATCTCGCGGGTGCGGATCTGCAGTTCGACGCGCTGGCGCGAGGGGCCGACAATGGTGGTGTGGATCGAGCGGTAGTCATTCTGCTTCGGCGTCGAGATGTAATCCTTGAAGCGGCCAGGCACCATCGACCAGGTGGTGTGGATGGCGCCAAGCGCGCGGTAGCAGTCCTCGACGGTGTCGACGACCACACGGAAGCCGAAGATGTCGGAGAGCTGCTCGAAGGAGAGCGCCTTGGCCTCCATCTTGCGGAACACCGACCACGGCTTTTTCTGCCGGCTCTTGACGCCGGCTTTGATCGCGTGTTTTTCGAACAGGCTGGACAGCGCCTTCTCGATCTCGTCCAGCACCCCCTTGTTGCGCTCGAAGATCTCGGCGAGCCGCGCAGTGACGGCGCGATAGGCTTCCGGATTGATGTAGCGGAAGGCGATCTCCTCAAGTTCCTCGCGCATGCCTTGCATGCCCATGCGGCCGGCGAGCGGCGCATAGATGTCCATCGTCTCCTCGGCGATGCGCAGGCGCTTGGACTCGGGCATATGGTCGAGCGTGCGCATGTTGTGCAGGCGATCGGCGAGCTTGACCAGCAGAACGCGAATATCCTCGGAGATCGCCAGCAACAGCTTGCGCAGGTTCTCCGCCTGCTCGGCCTTCTTGGAAACGAGGTCGAGCTTCTTCAGCTTGGTCAGTCCCTCGACCAGCTTGCCCATCTCGGGGCCGAACAATTCATCGATCTCGGCCCGGGTCGCGGTTGTGTCCTCGATCGTGTCGTGCAGCAGGGCAACGGCGATGGTCGCCTCGTCCATATGCATCTCGGTGAGGATGGCCGCCACTTCCAGCGGATGCGAGAAATAGGGATCGCCCGAGGCGCGCTTCTGGTGGCCATGCTTTTGCATGGCGTAGACATAGGCCTTGTTGAGCAGCGCCTCGTTGACGTCAGGCTTGTAGCGCTGCACGCGCTCGACAAGCTCATACTGACGCATCATGGGCGGGATCTCGCGGTGATGAAATGATTGATGCGCCGCACCGGCGTGCGACGCATCCCATAGATAGCCACGAAACTGACGATACGGAAGTCCCGGATGCTTGATCCAGGCCCGTGTCCAAGAGCTTAGTAGTCGTCGCTCTTTTCCGGCGGCACCAGACCCTCGATGCCGGCCAGCAGGTCTTCCTCGCTCATGCGGTCGAAGGCGATGTTCTCTTCGGCATCGTCGGTGTCGGCAGCAGCGGTGGCAGCGCCGGTCTGGTCGGCGATGGCCTCGCCCTCGGCCTCCGGCTCGTCGACCTCGACATGCTTCTGCAGCGAGTGGATCAGGTCTTCCTTGAGGTCGTCCGGCGACAGCGTCTCGTCGGCGATCTCGCGCAGCGCAATGACCGGATTCTTGTCATTGTCGCGAGGAACGGTGATCTGCGCGCCCTGGCTGATCTGGCGGGCACGGTGGCCGGCGAGCAGCACGAGCTCGAAACGGTTGTCGACCTTGTCGATGCAATCTTCAACGGTTACGCGGGCCATGGACTGCCCCTTTCATGCGTGGATTTGATGGAAAACTGGCGGGCTCCATAACAAGGACGCCGCCGAAATACAAGCTTCATGGCGGACACCGCCGAAGCACGAGCCCTTGCCCGGCTCAATACCGGACCTCGCCATGCTTACCTAGTGCCGATCACAATTGCTTGCAATGCGCGCCCTGCCCTTGGATATCCATAAATCTGGCGTTATCTCGAAAGGGGCGGGAAGAGGGACCATTATCGGGCCTACCCGTCACGTCCTTTTAGACGACAGAAATTTTTGAAAAGGGATATTTTTCAATGTTCGATCCCCGTGAAAAGATCGCTCTTTTCATCGACGGCGCCAACCTCTACGCCACCTCGCGGGCGCTGGGCTTCGACATCGACTACCGCAAGCTTCTGGCGAGCTTTCAGAAACGCGGCTACCTGCTCAGGGCCTATTACTACACCGCGCTGGTCGAGGATCAGGAATATTCCTCGATCCGGCCGCTGATCGACTGGCTGGACTATAACGGCTTCAAGGTGGTGACCAAGCCAGCCAAGGAGTTCACCGACTCGACCGGCCGGCGCAAGATCAAGGGCAACATGGACATCGAGCTCACCGTCGATGCGCTGGAGCTTGCCGATGTCGTCGACCACTATGTCATCTTCTCCGGCGACGGCGACTTCCGCACGCTGGTCGAGGCGCTGCAGCGGCGTGGCCGCAAGGTGTCGATCATCTCGACCATGGCCTCGCAGCCGCCGATGATCTCCGACGACCTGCGCCGCCAGGCCGACCACTTCATCGACCTCATGACGCTGAAGAATGAAGTCGGCCGCGATCCATCGGAACGGCCGGTCCGCCGGCCTGAGCCGGCTGAAGCCGACGAGGACGATTATTGAGCGCGGCAGCCTTGAGCGCCGCGCCCTCCCCCGAGCCTGACCGCGATTGTCCGCTTTGCCCGCGGCTGCACGACTTCATCGCCGCCTGGCGCCAGCGCGAGCCGGGCTGGTTCAATGCACCGGTGCCGACCTTCCTGCCGCCGGAAGGCGAGGACTCGGTCAGGCTCCTCATCGTCGGGCTGGCGCCCGGCCTGCGCGGCGCCAACCGCACCGGGCGTCCCTTCACCGGCGACTATGCCGGCGACCTGCTCTACGCAACGCTGATCGCTCAAGGGTTGGCGCGAGGGGAATTCAAGGCCAGGCCCGATGACGGGCTGGAGCTCGTCGGCACCGCGATCACCAATGCGGTGCGATGCGTGCCGCCGGAAAACAAGCCGGTGGGCGCCGAGATCGCCACCTGCCGCACCTTCCTCAAACCGACGATCGCGCGCTTTGCCAACCTGCGGGCCATCCTGACGCTGGGCTCGATCGCGCATCAATCGACGGTGCGGGCGCTGGGCGGGCGCGTCGCCACCCTTCCGTTCCGCCACGGCGGACGACAGCAGGCCGGCGGCATCACGCTGTTCTCCAGCTATCACTGCTCGCGCTACAACACCAACACCGGTGTGCTGACGGAAGCGATGTTCGTCGATGTGTTCAAGGAGATAGCGGCGTTCCTGAAGAACTAGAATCCGGCGCCACGGCAAACAGCTCGGAGAGCCTCGCCGGGCCCCCCTTCAGCACATTCAGGTCGACGTCGCCGTCGATGCCGTCGACACGGCCTGTGTCGAGATATTGCCAATAGACCCAGTCATCTTCGTTCAGCGGCCCCCGCACAGAGCGCAGCCAGCGCTGTCGAACCGCGATATGAGCGGCATAGGTCGGCGCCGTCTCATCGGTAATATAGAGAATGGCCGGCTTGCCGTAAGCCGCCTCAACCGGGCCAAGGAATGCCAGCAGTTCGGCGTTCAGCTCGGCGGGCGAAGGGCGTCGGGGACAATTGCCGTGGAACTCGATGTCGACTACCGGCGGCAAGAGCTGCTCGCCGCGCGGCACGACCGAAATGAAGTTCCTGGCCTGGTCGGCACCCGGGCGGCAGAAGGTGAAGAAATGATAGGCGCCGACAGCGAGGCCCGCCGCGCGGGCCTGGCGCAAATTCTCAGCAAAGGCATCATCGACATAGTCACCACCTTCCGTCGCCTTGATGATGGCGAAGACGACATCGTCGGCCGCGACGCGCAGCCAGTCGATCCTGCCCTGGTGATGCGAAACATCGATGCCCCTTATGGGGAATTCGCCGCGATCCGGCGGGAAAGCACGGGGCCGGAGAAAGCCCTCTGCCCAGTTGGCGAGCGCCAGAAAGACGAAAGCCAGGGCCAAGGCAATCAAGCCGTTCCTCAAGCCTTGGCCCGCTGCTCGCCCTGCCCGCATATCGAAGGTGCTTACCCGCGCTCCTTGAGGAGCCGTCCCTTCTCGCGCGACCAGTCGCGCTGCTTTTCGGTCTCGCGCTTGTCGTGCAGCTTCTTGCCGCGGGCGATGGCGAGCAGGAGCTTGGCGCGGCCGCGATCGTTGAAATAGATTTTCAGCGGCACCAGCGTCATGCCTTCGCGCTCCACGCTCTGGGCAAGCTTGGCCATCTCGCGCTTGCTGACGAGCAGCTTACGGCGCCGGCGCGGCTCGTGGTTGAAGCGGTTGGCCTGGAGATATTCCGGCAGATAGGAATTGATCAGCCAGATCTCGCCGCCTTCGGCGGAGGCGTAGCTCTCCTGGATGTTGGCCTGGCCCTGGCGCAGCGACTTGACCTCGGTCCCGGTCAGCACAAGGCCGGCCTCGATCGTGTCGAGCACCTCGTAGGAAAAGCGCGCCTTGCGGTTTTCGGCGACCGTCCTGTTGTTGGGATCGGCTTTCTTGACTTGATTCATAATGCGGAGAGGTGGCGCCTCATCCCTAATTAATCAAGCCGGCATGCTTCAGCGCCGCATCGAGCTTCTCGGCGGTCGAAGCTTCGACCGTCACCAGCGGCGAGCGGACCACGTTCTCGACCTTGCCCAGCTTCGACAGGGCGTATTTGGCGCCGGACACGCCGGGCTCCACGAAAATTGCTTTATGCAGCGGCAGGAGACGATCCTGCAGTTCTAGCGCCTTGGCGCTGTCGCCGGAGAGCGTCGCTTCCTGGAACTCGGCGCAAAGGCGCGGCGCGACGTTCGACGTCACCGAGATGCAGCCGACGCCGCCATGCGCATTGAAGCCGAGCGCGGACGCATCCTCACCGGAAAGCTGGATGAAATCCTTGCCGCAGGTCATGCGCTGTTCCGAGACACGCTCGACCTTGCCGGTCGCGTCCTTGACGCCGGCGATGTTCTTGAAGTCGTGGCGCAGCCTGCCCATCGTCTCCGGGGTCATGTCGATCACCGAGCGCGGTGGGATGTTGTAGATGATGATCGGCAGCTTGGTTGCCCTGGCAACGGCTGCGAAATGCTCGTAGAGGCCGCGCTGGGTCGGCTTGTTGTAATAAGGGGTGACGACCAGGGCTGCATCGGCGCCTGCCTTTTCGGCATACTGCACCAGGCCGACGGCTTCCTCGGTGTTGTTGGAGCCGGCGCCGGCCACAACTGGAACCCTGCCCCTGGCGACCTCGATGCAGACCTTGACGACATTGCGGTGCTCGTCATGCGACAGCGTCGGCGACTCGCCGGTGGTGCCGACGGGCACGAGGCCCTTGGTGCCCTCGGCGATCTGCCATTCGACAAACGCGCGAAAGGCTTTCTCGTCGAAACGCCCGCTCTTTTCGAACGGTGTCACGAGCGCAGTCAGCGAGCCTCTCAGCATATTGTCCAAACTCCTTGGGACTTTGTTGGTCTAAGCATGTCGCTCTCCCAAAGCCGGGTGCCCACTTTGGGCGACATGCATCAGCGTTTTGTCGATGCGTTAATTTCGGCGCCTTCTAATCGAAAGCGAAGCCGCGCACCATAGTCTCGACACGGTTCAGCGGCAAGCATTGCTGTAGTGCCAGCAAGCGTAATTCGAACGGCCTCGATAACCTTTTGTTTACGAGCCTTTCACGACCTAAGTTTAGGCTCCGGGTCGGCCTCGAAGGCCCTGCCTGCTGACAATGTGCCGGGGTGGAACAATGCCGACAAGTCGGCCTCATCTGTTCGCGCTTTTGAGCGCGGCTGTCGCGCTGATACCGGGTATGGCGATCGGCGGCAGCGTCGACGTGCGCGTGACGGCGGCGATTGCCGCGCCGGGCTCGCCGTCGGCCGCGGACCAGGCGCAGCAGCTTCAGCCTCCGTCCAGCATCGGGCAATTGAAGAGCGGACTCGACGCGCTCGCGGTGAACAACATCGCCGCGGCGCGCAATGCCCGCGACACGTTGCCCTCCACCTCGCTCGACCGGCACATTCTGGCCTGGGCGATCGCGCTGTATGGCGGCGACCAGGTGCCGAGCGGCGAAATCGCCGATGCCGCCAAGATGCTGCCTGGATGGCCGGGCACGATCGCGCTGCGCAGGAACAGCGAGCGCGCGCTCTATCGCGAGAACCCGCCGCCGCCAGTGGTGGTGCGGGCCTTCGGCCGCAGCCAGCCGCTGACGCCGGAAGGCGTGATCATCCTTGCCCGCTCGCAGGTGGCGCTGGGCGATCAAGCGGCGGCGCGCGCGGTGCTGGTGCCCTTCTGGCGCACGGAGAAGCTGGATGCCCAGGACGAAACTTCCATCATCAAGGAATTCGGCACGCTGATCCCCGCGGCCGATCATCGCTATCGCATGGAGCGCATGTTCTATGCCGACCGGCCGTCCTCGGCGCTGCGCGTCGCCGGCCTTGCCGGCGCCCAGCAACTGGCGGATGCCTGGGTGGCGGTCGATAAAGGCGAAAAAAACGCGGCGAAACTGTTGAAGGCGGTGCCGGCGACGCAGCGTTCGGCCGGCTATTTCTTCGCCGAGGCAGAATATCTGCGCAAGCAGCAAAAAGTTGCCGATGCCGCGGCAGTCGTGATGAAGGCGCCGACCAATCGCGACGCGCTGGTCGATCCCGATGCCTGGTGGGTGGAGCGGCGCGTTCTTTCGCGCGAGCTGGTCGATCAAGGCGACATAAAGACCGCCTACAAGATCGCCTCCATGCATGCGGCCGAAAGCGCGGCCAGCGCCGCGGAAGCCGAGTTCCATGCCGGCTGGTATGCATTGCGCGGTCTCAACGACCCGGCAGCGGCCGCCTCGCATTTTTCACGCATCGCCGAGCTCGCCCAGGGACCGGTGTCGCTGTCGCGCGCCTATTACTGGCTTGGCCGCGCCGCGGAAGTCGGCGGCCCGGGCAGCGCCAAGGACTATTTCACCCGGGCAGCCAGCTACGGCACCACCTTCTACGGCCAGCTTGCCGGCGAGCGTGTGGGCCTCAGAACCTTGAGCATCGTCCATCCCACGCCCAGCGCGGCCGACCGCCAAAGCTTCGAGGGCCGCGAGGCGGTGAAAGCGATCAAGCGGCTGCAGGAGGCAGGGTATGACCGCTATGCCGAGACGCTCTACCGCGACCTCGCGGGGCAGCTGACCAGCCCCGGCGAGCTTGCGCTGCTGGCGGGGCTTGCCGAAAAACAGGGCAACCATTTCATGGCGCTGAAGGTCGGCAAGATCGCCGCCCAGCGCGGCATCGATGTGGGTGCGCTTTCGCATCCGTTGGGTGTCATTCCCGATTCGGCCGATATCTCCGGCTCCGGCAAGGCGCTGGCCTATGCCATCGCCCGCCAGGAGAGCGAGTTCAATGTCGCGGCGATTTCCAGCGCGGGCGCGCGCGGCCTCTTGCAGTTGATGCCGGGCACCGCCAAGCAACTGGCGAAGAAGGCCGGCATGATCTTCTCGCAAACGCGGCTGACGACCGATGCCGGTTACAACGCGACGCTGGGGTCCGCTTTTCTCGGCGAGCAGCTCGACCGCTTCAACGGCTCCTATGTGCTGACCTTCGCCGGCTACAATGCCGGCCCAAACCGCGCCGCCCAGTGGGTGGCGAAATACGGTGATCCGCGCGGCAAGGACGTGGACGCCGTCGTCGATTGGGTCGAGAGGATCCCCTACACGGAAACAAGAAGTTACGTGCAGCGCGTGATGGAGAATTATGAAGTCTACAAGATGCGTATTTCCGGCAAATACGACATCGTCGGGGATCTGGTGAACGGGCGGAGTTGATCGCCGTGGGGCGTATGCAAGCCTCAGGTTGGCGATCCTTCGCGCCCCCTCTGTCCTGCCGGACAGCCCCCGCACTTGGAGATTGGCAGTTTCGCTGCCGGCTCGTTCATGCCGCTTTGGCGATGGGTAAAAGCTTAGATGACAGTCAATCCCCTTGCGGGGAGATGTCCGACAGAACAGAGGAGATGCTGTCCCGCCAGCGTGGCAAGGTTGTGTAACGTGCCTTCCCATCATTTGACCGCGGCCGCCCTCGCCTGTAGCTGTCGGTCACCTCAGCGAGGAGCAGCATCCGGGTGGCGTACGACGGTTTCTCCGACTTCTTCTATGCCGCACCCGATGGGCTGAAACTGCATGCCCGCATTTATGGCGAGGCGAACAGCGGTGGCTGGCCGGTCGTCTGCCTGCCCGGCCTCACCCGCAATGCGCGCGACTTCCATGAGCTCGCGCTTTACCTCTCCGGCAAGGCGAAGACGCCGCGCAAGGTCGTCGCTTTCGACTATCGCGGCCGTGGCCGATCCGACTACGATCCCGACATCAGCCACTACAATGTCGGCGTCGAAGCCGGCGACGTGCTCGCTGGCTTGTCGGCGCTGGGTATCGAAGAGGCTGGCTTCATCGGCACCTCGCGCGGCGGACTCATCATCCATGTGCTCGGCGCGCTGAAGCCGGCCGCGTTGAAAGCCATTGTCCTCAACGATATCGGCCCGGTGATCGAGGCGGAAGGTCTGGCCCATATCCGCTCATATCTCGATCGCGCGCCGAAGCCGAAGACATTCGCCGAGGCAGTCGATGCGCAGCGGCGCGTGCATGGTGGCGGCTTCCCGGCGCTCACCGATGCCGACTGGGCGCGTATGGTTGGCGCCATCTGCCGCGACACGGATGCCGGGCTGGTGCCCGATTTCGATCCTGCCCTGGTCGAGACCCTGGCCAATGTCGACTTCAGCAAGCCACTGCCGGATCTTTGGCCACAGTTCAACGCGCTTGCCGCCGTGCCGTTGCTCGCCATACGCGGCGGCAATTCGACGCTTCTCTCCACCGCGACGATCGAGGAGATGACAAAGCGTCATCCCGGCATGGAGACGATCACGGTCGAAGGCCAGGGACACGCGCCCTTCCTGGAAACCGGCAACCTGCCGAAGAAGATTGCGGATTTCCTCGATCGCGCCGAAGCCAAGTCCACGTAAAGTAAAGCCCGAGACTAACTCCGCCCCGCCTTGTTTTTGAAATCTAGATTCCCGGCGCGTGGCGTGCCGCTTATTTGCCCTTCGAACTCTTGCGGCCTGCCTTCGCCGGCTCCGAGCCGCTCTCCTTGCGGGCGGCTTTGGCGGATGAAGGGGTGGTCAACGGGGACGCAAACACCGAGTTCTCTGCCGGCCGCGGCGCCTCTTCGGCGCGCGGCTTCTCCAGCACTACGACGCAGCCATCGAGGTCGTTGGTGGCGAGGTGCGCGTAACGCATGGTCATCGAAAGCGTCTGGTGGCCGAGCCACATCTGCACGCGCCGGATATCGATGCCGCCCTGGACGAGTCGCGAAGCGCAGGTGTGGCGCAGGATATGCGGCACCACCTGCTCATCGGCGCCAAGACCGACTTCGGCCTTCGCCTCGTTCCAGATGGCGCGGTACTGTGCCTGCGTGAGCTTGGTGAACGGACCCTTTGGCCGGCGGCCTTCGGTGGTCGGCGGCAGCTTGATCACCTCCTTGACCCGTTCGGTCATCGGGATGGTGCGGCTGCGGCCCGACTTTGTGATCCAGAAGCTGACGCGGTGTTCCTGGACGTCATTCCAGATCAGGCCGAGCGCCTCGCCGAGACGGCAGCCGGTGTCGACCAGGAAGACCGAAAGTCTGTAAGCATCCTCGCTGCGGCTCTTGATGGCGGCGAACAGCCTTGTCTCTTCGTCCCTTTCGAGGAAACGAATCCGTCCCGCCCGCTCCTTCTGGCGGCGGAACTCGGGCAGGCTGTGGATATCTCCCATCTTATGAGCCTTGCGCAGCAGCTTGCTGAGTGCAGCCATCTTGCGATTGATGGTTGCGTTGCTGTTCCCGCGCTGGCGCAAGGTACCGATAAGATTGTCCAGGGTGTTCTGGTCAAAGGTGCTGAAACGCTCTCCCAGAAGGATCTCGTCTATTTCACCAATGAATGAGCTGACATTGTATTTATGCCGCCCATCATCCCAGAGTATATCCCGGTATGCTGTAAAGAGCTCACTGACCCTGTACGATTTTACTTCTCGGATCTTGTTATAGGTGTACCTAAACTTCGAATTCTGAGAAGAAAATACCGCAAAATGACCAGAGGGCTCCCCCTCTTGAATCGCTTCATTCGACATTTTTAGCCACACCCCCTGTGGTCAAGGGACCAGCCCTAACCGCTCGGGAGCATCCTTTCAAGAGTTTTCGAGTCTGGCCTCCGACCCCATCCGCCATGGCGGATCCCACAAAGTCGCTCCACAGACCCGATCAGCTTACCGTATCACCCCCATCCTTTCGTTGCGTTGATCCATCGCGAAAAGCAAAACGGCCCGGGCGTAGAGATGCCCGGGCCGGATTTCATGTTGTTGCAGTCCAGCCCTTAGAAAGAGCGCTGGAAGCGGAGCATGCCACCGACGCTGTTTTCCTTGTCGGCATTGGTCCAGTTGGAGACGGAGTCGTCGCCAAGGTGGAGGTAGTCAACTTCGGCGGTGACCGTGAAGCCGGGAACGATGTCGTAGGCGACGTTCGCAGCGACGCCGACGTTCTTGCCATCGTCAGCAGACACCTGGAGGTTGAACGAGGTCTTCTCGTTGAACTTGTAGGTGCCACCGCCCCACACTGCCCAGTTGCCGCTCCACTGCTTGTAGAAGCCGCGGCCACCGGCCGGAATTGCCCAGGTACCGTCCGTGAGATTGTCGTCGGTGCCGTAGCCTGCCATGATGAACAGCGACAACGCGTCGGTCGCATTCACGTCCAAGCGAACCTTGCCAGCCACTTCTTCGTAGTTGCTGTCGTAGGCGACGACGCCGCTGATGGCGCCCCAGCCCTGCGTCCACTTGAGACCGCCGACAACATGCGGAACATAGCTGTCGATGGTGCCGATAACGCCCGAACCTTCTTCGAGCGAGAGGACGGCGGAGAAGCCGTTGCCGGCGTCGAAGTAGTACTGGACGACGTTGGTGTCGAAGTCGCCGTAGGGGACGAGCGTATCCTGGATGACGTTGCCGGCGTAGCCGATGAACGTATTGAAGGCCGATTCGTCCTTACCGACGCGGAGGCCACCGAGCTGGATCCAGGCGAAGTTCAGCGAGACGGCCTTGTTGCCGGCGGGGTTATTGTTGAATTCATCGATTTCCGTCGTGGCCGGATCGTCTGCCGACGGGAAGCCGTTGCGGTTGCCGAAGTTGAAGCGAGTCTCGGTGTAGGTCTTCAAGGTGCCGAGCTCGGTCTCCTGGTTGGTCCACGTCTTCAGCGTGAAGCGGGCGTTCTTGTAGAACGTATCCTGCTCATCGCCATCCTCATGGTCGAAGGACCGCGCGCCGTCGAACGAGCCGACGTCGCCGACGCCGATGTCGTAGCGGACATAGCCGCCGATGCGCAGGCAGGTTTCGGTGCCGGGAATGTAGAAGTAGCCGGCCCCGTACACGTCGCAGATCTTGACGTATTCAGCCGGTTCCGGCTCGGCGACGGTCACCGCGTCGGCGGCGCGA
>NZ_RZSF01000089.1:0-20787 GCF_004023325.1 Mesorhizobium sp. M1A.F.Ca.ET.072.01.1.1
CCATCAGGAAGCGCAACCCGATCAGCTGCCAGCCGTCGGTGACGAAAGCTTGCGGGACAAGCAGCAGCGCAGAAATCGCGAGCGCGCCGACGACCACGTTCCAGTGGCCGACCCGATCGGCAAGCTTGCCCAGCCACGACGAGGACAGGATGGTTCCAAGCGCGGCCGCCGACATCACCACGCCCGCGACCATCGTCACCTTGCTCTGGTCCGCGACGAGCTGCTGCACATAGACCGTGATGATCGGCTCGATCGACATGGTTGCAAAGGCGAGCAGCATGCCGGTCGTCAGCATCGCGACGACCGGGCGCTTGTCGGGAATCTGTGCCCAGCCGCTCTTCGGCTTTGCCGACGAGACAGGTTTGGGAGCCGGCGGGTTTTCCTTGATCAGGAAAGTCGTGGCCAGGAAAGCGAGAAAGATGACAGCGCCCGACAACAGGAAGGTGGCGCGGATGCCGATCAGCGGCGGCAGCATGCCACCAAGCAGCGGTCCGACCAGCGAGCCGGCCGTGATGCCGGCCGACAGCACGCCGAGCGCCCAGCCGGAGCGCTCCTTTGGCGTCTGCATCGCCACCAATATCGTCGATCCCGAGGAGTAGCCGCCGGCAAAGCCGATCAGGAGCCTCAGCAACACCAATTGCCAGACGCTTTCGACCATACCGGTCAGCGACATGCAGATCGCCATGCCGAACGAGGCGCGCACCAGCATCAGCTTGCGGCCGTAACGGTCGCCGAGCCGCCCCCACAGAGGGGCGACCAGCGCCGCGGCAAAGAAGGTGGCACCGTAAGCAACTCCTGACCATTGCACGATTGCCGCGTGCCCTTTGGCACCCAGCTGTTCGACATAAAGCGGCAGGAACGGCAACAGCAGCGTCATGGCAATCAGCGTGCTGAACGAGCCGGCGAAGCAGACGGCGAGATTGCGTCGCCAATGGATATTGTAGCCGCTCTGGGTGCTGTTTTCTGCCATGTCATGCCTACTTGGTTGTCCGGGATTGTTCCGGATACCATTTTGGGATACCAGATCGGTATCCGTCATGAACCTCAGCCCCGCCGCTGTCAATGCGGCGCCGAAGAGCGGAACGACAAATGTCGCAAATGCAGAATGTCGAAAGGCAGCTTCGCGAAATGATCCTCGGGCTCGAGATCGGCCCGGGCGAGCGGCTGACCGAGCGTTGGGTCGAAAGCCGCTTCGGCGCCTCCCGCACCCCGGTCAGGGCGGCGCTGCTGCGCCTCGAGACCGAAGGGCTGATCGCTCGTGACGGCCGCGGCTGGACGGTGGCGCCGATCAATCTCGCCGAGCTCGGCCAGATCGCCGTCTACCGCGAGGCGGTCGAGGTGGCGGCGGTGCGGTTGACGGCGTCGCTGGAAGATCGCAGCGGGATCGAGGTGATCGCGGCGATGCTCGATTCCTGCGACGCCGGTACGCCGCGCGAGGAATGGCACCGCGTTGGTCTGGATTTTCACATCGAGCTGGCCAGGCTTTCCGGCAATGAATTCCTGCTTAGGGGAGTCCGCGATGCAATGACGAGGCTGTCCCGCGCGCGTTGGCTGGAAGTGCGCGACGAGGCGGCGCTTGGCCGCGCCTGGGCCGAGCACCACGCCATCCTGGCTGCCGTGCGAAAGGGTGACGCCGAAAAGGCGGCACGGCTGCTCTCGGCCCACATCGCCGGCAGCCGCGACCGCCTGGTGACTTCGCTGCATGACGAGCGGCGCGGCCTGCGCGCCAGGGGCTTTGCCGTCGTCGCTGCCTGATCCTCGGCCATCGTCGAATATTAGAGCTTCAACAAGTTCGTCAGCTTGGGCGGGCTTGCAAGATGTTCGGCACAATGCTGTAGGAGGCGACGGACATCTTTAAACGACGGACGCATGGCCTCGCCCTTACGCACCGCAGCGCGGGTATTTTATTTCATACGCAACATCACCCGCGATGTGGCGCCGCAGGCTCTCTTTCGCCAGCGGCTTGCGCGCCGGCTGGAGCAGGCACGGCTCTCCAGCAAAACGGTCCGTGATCGGGTCAACTACTACAACCGGCTCGACCATAGCTTCGTGTCGAGCGCGGCGGCGGTGCCCGCCAGTCAAATACCCAAGTTCGGGAGCATGTACTATTACGACCTGAAGGAGTTCGCCCGCTACTTCGATCGCCACCTGCTCATCGATCTCGAGTTCGGCGACGTCGTCGACGTTCCGGCGGTGCCATCAATCGTCAAGGATCGCCCGATCCGCAACGACAACGGCAACGCCGTGATCATGAAGCTCGACAAGTTCCGCCATTTCAACATGCCAAAGGACAATCTGTCCTTCGCCGACAAGCGCCCGATGGCGGTCTGGCGCGGTCATTTCAACAATCCGATCCGCAAACGGTTCGTCGATGCCGTGCGCGACCTGCCGTCTTGCGATGCCGGCTCGCCCAAGCCTAGCGCCCCGGAGAACTATCGCAAGCCGTATCTCACGATCGCGCAGCAGCGGCAGTTCCGCTACATCGTCTCGCTCGAAGGCAATGACGTGGCGACGAACCTCAAGTGGATCATGAGCTCGAATTCGCTCTGCCTGATGCCGCCGCCGACCTACGAAACCTGGTTCGCCGAGGCTGAGCTCGAGGCCGATGTCCACTACGTGCCTCTGGCGTCGGATTTTTCGGACGTCGCCGACAAGATCGCCTATTTCGAAAAGCACCCGGCGGAAGCCCAACGCATCATAACGGCGGCCAACGCCTATTGCCGCCGGTTCAGCAACGAAAAGGACGAGCGGGCGGTATCGCTGCTCGTCCTCTACAAATATTTCGTGCTCAGCGGCCAGGTCGAACCCGACCCGGAAGTCTGGCGTTTTATCGCCGGCTGACCTCCGCGCCTTTCGGGCGCGGAGCACGGCGCGAATTCTCAGATATCGCTGCGGTCGAGCACCAGGTCGGCGGGGCCGAACCGGTTCTTGGCGGTGAGCTGCTGGTGCCAGTAGGGATAAAGCACCGGCGGCCGGCTGACGTCGTCGAGGCGCAGGCGCTCGTCCAGGGACAGCGTCAGGCTGGCCGCGGCGAGGTTGTCCTTGAGCTGGGCTTCGTTGCGGGCGCCGATCACCAGCGAAGAAACGGCCGGGCGGCCGAGCAGCCAGGCAAGCGCCACCTGTGCCGCCGAAACGCCGCGCGCCTTGCCGATTTCGACCAGAACGTCGACGATCCGCCACAACCTGTCCTCGTCGCGGATCGGCGGTTCGGACCAGCCGCCAAGCTGCGGGCCGTCGGGCTGTCGCGGCGGTATTTGCCCGACAGCAGGCCGCCGGCCAGCGGGCTCCACACCAGCACGCCAAGACCCTGGTCGACCGAGATCGGCAGCAACTCGTACTCCGCCTCGCGCGCTTCCAGCGTGTAGTGGATCTGCTGCGTGACGAAGCGCGGCTGATGATGGCTGTCGCTGATCGAGAGCGCCTTCATCACCTGCCAGCCCGAATAATTGGAACAGCCGACATAACGGACCTTGCCCTGGCTGACCAAAGTGTCGAGCGCAGCGATCGTTTCCTCCAGCGGCGTGACCCCATCCCACTCATGCAGGAAATAGATGTCGATCACGTCGGTCTTGAGCCGCTTCAGGCTCCTCTCGCATTCCCGAATCAGGTGATGGCGCGACAGGCCTTCGTCGTTGGGGCCGTTTCCGATCCGCATGCGCGCCTTGGAGGCGATGAGCACATCGTTCTTGCGCTTGCCGCCGAGCGCCTCGCCGACGATCTCCTCCGACAGGCCGTTCGAATACACGTTGGCGGTGTCAATGAGATTGATGCCGGCATCGATGCAGGTATCGATGATGCGGCTCGCCTGCGAAAGATCCGAATTGCCGACCGCGGCGAACGGGCCCGTCCCGCCGAAGGTCATTGTGCCAAGGGTCAAAGTCGAAACCTTCAGGCCGGAACGGCCAAGCGTGCGGTATTCCATGTCAGGTCCTTGCGATTTGTTTTGAAGAGGCGCGCCGTCGCGGGCGCCGGGAAGAGGCGAAGTATTTGTAGGACAAATCGGGCGGCTTGTCGCCCCGCCATCGATACGGGCCGATCACATATCGGCTGGTCCAGCGTTGCCGGCTCCTGCTCGCAATAAAACCGTCATTGCGCGTCTGTATCTCAGTCGGCTTACGGAGTTGTGCTTCCGGCCGCGGCCGGAGCGCATCCGAGGCGAAAGTGGCTGACAGGCAGGAGCTGCGCAATGAACGAGGTCAAGACGAATTCCGGAGCCAAGGACTGGCTGGAAGCCGAACTCGAGGACACGCTCGACGAGGACTACGAGCTGGAGATTTCCGAACCCGCGCTCTCGCTCGAGATCGCCAGGATCTACAAGAAGTCGCATCCGCCCTCCATCGAGCGGACGACCTATTTCCGCGAGCTGCTGCGTCTGCAGTCGGAGCTCATCAAGCTGCAGTCCTGGGTTGCCTACCACAAGAAGAAGCTGGTGGTGATCTTCGAGGGACGCGACTCGGCCGGCAAGGGCGGCGTCATCAAGCGCATCACCCAGCGCCTCAATCCGCGCATCTGCCGCGTCGTCGCGCTGCCGGCGCCGACCGAGCGTGAAAGATCGCAATGGTATTTCCAGCGCTACGTGCCGCATCTGCCGGCGGGCGGCGAGATCGTGCTGTTCGATCGCTCCTGGTACAACCGATCGGGCGTCGAGCGGGTGATGGGCTTTGCTAATGCGGATCAGGTCGAAGAGTTTTTCCGCGACGTGCCGGAATTCGAACGCATGCTGGTGCGCTCCGGCATCACGCTGGTGAAATACTGGTTCTCGATTACCGACGAGGAGCAGCAGATGCGCTTTTTGATGCGCATCCACGATCCGATGAAGCAGTGGAAGCTGTCGCCGATGGACCTGCAGTCGCGCGTGCGCTGGGAACAATACACCAAGGCCAAGGAAGAGACCTTCGCCCGTACTAACATCAAGGAAGCGCCGTGGTTCATTGTCGAAGGCAACGACAAGAAGCGGGCCCGACTGAACTGCATCGATCACCTGCTGCAGCAAATGCCTTACGAAGACGTGCCGCATGAGGAGATCACGCTGCCGGAGCGCGTCTTCAACCCGTCCTACGAGCGGCAGGTGCTGCCGCGCGAGCTTTATGTGCCGGAAAAGTATTGAGCACTTCCCCATCTCCCACAGGGGGAGAAGGGGGAGCCGAGCTTACGCCCGCCCGATCATCACATGCGTCGCGTAGGCGGTCGCGACCTGGCTGGTGCAGCGGTAGCCGAGCTTCGGCATGTCCAGCCCGGCGAAAAGATGCTCGCCGGAGCCGAGCAGGATCGGCGAGACCGCGAGATGCATCTCGTCGATCAGGCTTTCCTTCAGATATTGCCGGATCGTGGCGACGCCGCCGCCGACCCGCACATCCTTGTCCTTGGCGGCCGCCTTTGCCTGTTCGAGCGCCGAATGGATGCCGCCGGTGACGAAGTAAAACGTCGTGCCGCCTTCCATTAAGATCGGCGCCCGCTTGTGATGGGTGAGCACGAAGACCGGCACGTGATAGGGCGGGTTGTCACCCCACCAGCCTTTCCAGCTCTCGTCCGGCCATTCGCCGCGGACCGGCCCGAACATGTTGCGGCCGAGGATCCAGGCGCCGACATTCTCGAAACTGCGCACGGCGAAGCTGTCGTCGATGCCCTTGGTCCCGCCGTCTTTGCCGATCACCATCTCACGAAAGGTGCGGGTGCCGATCATCCATTTATGCAGTCCTTCGCCGCCGACGCCGAGCGGGCTTTCGAGAGTCTGATCGGGGCCGGCGCCGTAGCCGTCCAGCGACAGGGTAAAAGCGTTGACGCGCAGCTTTGACATGATCGCCTCGTGAACTAGTTGTATTTTGCAAGCAGTCATGGGGTAACTTAACTGATTGCATAATGCAAGCGGAATTTTCCGGCGAGCGATCGTCTCGTCGGGCGGCGCCCAGGTGACGCTGCGAGAATTTAAGATTTCGCCTGGGCCTAGCCCCTCAGCATCTCCGCTACGGTCGGCGCGAAATAGGTGAGGACGCCGTCGCAGCCGGCTCGCTTGAGGGCGAGAAGCGATTCCACCATCGCCTTTTCGCCGTCGATCCAGCCATTGGCGCTGGCCGCCTTGATCATCGAATATTCGCCCGACACCTGGTAGGCGAAGGTCGGCATCTGGAACTCGTCCTTCAGCCGCCGGATGATGTCGAGATAGGGCAGCCCCGGCTTCACCATCAGCATGTCGGCGCCTTCGGCCAGATCCTGCTCGGCCTCGCGCACGGCTTCATCGGAATTCGCGTGGTCGATATAATAGGTCTTCTTATCGCCCTTGAGCAGGCCGGCGGTGCCGACTGCCTCGCGATAGGGGCCGTAGAAGGCCGAGGCGAATTTCGTCGCATAGGACATGATCGCCACGTCCTGGAAGCCGTTGGCGTCCAGCGCGTCGCGGATCGCGCCGATGCGGCCGTCCATCATGTCGGACGGCGCGATGATGTCCGCCCCGGCGGCTGCCTGGATGACGGCCGCGGCCGTGACCTGCTCGACGGTTTCGTCGTTGACGATGATGCCGTCGCGCAGGATGCCGTCATGGCCATGGCTGGTGAACGGATCGAGCGCCGCGTCGGTGATGATGCCGATCTCCGGCACCGCATCCTTGATGGCGCGGGTGGCCCGGTTGATGACATTGTCGGGATCGAGGATATGCGAGCCCGTCTGGTCGCGCAGCGAAAGCTCGATGTTGGGGAAAGTCGCGATCGCCGGGATGCCGAGCTTGGCGGCGCGCTCCGCTTCCTTCACCGCGAGGTCGACCGACAGACGGTAGACATCCGGCATGGCGGCGATTGGCTCGCGCACATTTTTGCCCTCGACGACGAAGATCGGCCAGATCAGATCGTTCACCGAGAGCTGGTTTTCCTGCACCAGCCGGCGCGACCAGTCGGCCTTGCGCATGCGCCGCAGCCTGCGGCTGCCTGTGATCTCGTCGACGCTGCGGGCGCCGGCGGGCTTTGCGGGGGTGAACTTGTTCATCGCCAAAACTCTGTTGTCGTCCCGGCTTTTACCATGCGCCCCTGCCGCTGACCAATGCGACACGATTGTGCCAGTTGCTTCCGTGAAGAACGAGGGAGGGATCGCCGGCGCTGGAGCACTTCCCTCTTCCTTCACGGGGAAAAGGTGGCGCAGGCGGATGAAGGGCAGCGCCGACGTTTACGGCTGTCCATTCCCCGACAGAATCTGTGCCGCGCCCTTCACAGCCACGCGAAAAGCCTCGTCGAAGCTGACGCCGCGCACCTGCCATTGATAGGTTTTGCCGTGTTCGGCCAGCCGCCAGTCGGCGATCCAGCCCAGTTCCTTGTCGTTCCATACGATGCTGCCGGCGAGCGCCCGGTCGGCACCCGCCTGCCGGGCGAGCTGGTCGAGCTTTGCCATATCGGCAGTGCGCAGCGCCTTGTCGTCGAGGCCGGCGAGCTGGTTAGCCTTTGGAAAGCTGACATGCACCGAGAGCGGCGCCGTGGCGTTGGCAAAGGATTCGCGCATTGACTGGCCGCGATCCTCGTCGGCCGTCAGCACGAAATGTCGCGCCCCTTGCTCGGCCGTTATGAAGACGGCAATCAGCGGCCGCTCGCCCTGCCATGGCTTGCTGCCGAGCTGCGCCAGGAGCTTGTCGACGACTGTGGGCTTGTAGAGGCAGGTGAGATCGTGCGGCCGGTCATGCGTGCCTTGCTCGTCATGGATCGGAACGCCTTCCAGCCGGTCGCGGTAGCGGAAGGATTGGACGAAGTCAGCCGCCTTATTGCGCAGCGCCAGCATCTCCGGCTTCTGCGTCAGCCGCTGATCGCCTGAAACCTTGACCAGCACCTTGTCCAGGCAATCCCTGAAGCCGATCTCGCGATTAGGCTCGCCGGTGCCGGTGACGATCGTCTGCGCCAGGTAGAGTTCGGAGGCTGCCTCGGCGGCGGCCGGCGCAACTCCCAGAAAGAGGAGACCTGCCAATCCAGCAACGAGACGAGAAACCCCAGCCATGTCGATTAGCTCGAAATCTGTCGCGCCGCCTACGCGCGACACTTTGCCGGTTACCTAACACCGGAAGCGGCTGGCCGCCAGCGCGGCGATGCTGCCATTGACGCATGCCTATGCCGCCTTTAGCACTTCAATCCCTCTGGAAGGGCGGAGAGGAGGATTCTCTGGCGATGGATTTTGGCGGAGGCGACGAGATTCGCTTCGAGCGTCTAGGCAAGGCGGGCGTCGTCACACTGACGCGGCCGCAGGCGCTCAATGCCGTCACCCATCGCATGGTCAAGGCGCTTGGCAAGGCGCTTGACGCCTGGGAGGGCGATGCCGGCGTCGCCGTCGTCGTCGTCAAGGCTGAGGGCAGGGCATTTTCCGCCGGTGGCGATATTCTGCACATTTACGAGGCGGGCCGCGCCGGCAAGCCGCCGGTCGACTTCTTCGCCGACGAGTATCGTCTCAATGCCCGCATCGCCCGTTTCAGGAAACCCTATGTCGCGCTGATCGACGGCATCGTCATGGGCGGCGGGGTCGGCATTTCCTTCCACGGCTCGCACCGCGTGCTGACCGAGAACGCGCAATTCGCGATGCCGGAAGTCGGCATCGGCTTCTTCCCCGATGTTGGCGCCAGCCATTTGCTGCCCGATCTCGGCGGCAGCTTCGGCATGTATCTGGGGCTGACAGGAAACCGCATCCGCTATGGTGATGCACTGTGGTCGGGCCTCGCCACCCACACGATCAAGGCCGAGGACCAGGCGGGGCTGCTTGACGAGCTGGCCACAAGCGGCGACGCGAACGCGGAGTTGCGCGATTTCTTCACACCCGCAAGACGCGAGACCGAGCGGCAGGATCTGGAATCGATCGCCCGCCATTTCTCGCAACCCTCGCTCGCCGCTATCGTCGCCAGCCTGGAGCGGGCATCCGCCACCGACGCTTTCGGCGCCAAGACGCTGGCAACGATCAGGACGCGCTCGCCGACCAGCCTCAACGTCGCCTGGCGCGAGATCAGCGCCGGGTCGACGCTGTCGATGGACGAGTGCATGAAGATGGAGTTCCGCATCCTCAACCGCATGCTGGCCGGCCACGACTTTTATGAAGGCATCCGCGCCGCCATCATCGACAAGGGCTCGAAGCCGGAATGGCGGCCCGCCAGCCTCGATGCGGTGAGCGCGGCCGATGTCGACGCGTATTTCGCGCCGCTCGGGGCCGGGGAGCTCGAGCTGTGAGCGAGGTCACCTCCAGGCGCGTGGTGCTGCAGCCCTCGACCACCGAGATCATCTTCGCCTGGTTCCAGCGGGTCATTGCCGGCTACTGCCTGCTGTTCGGTGTCCTCTACTGGGTCCGGCTGATCGGCATCTATCCGGGCGAGCTCTGGCGCTTCGATCTGATGCCGGTGCACTGGCAGGTGGCCGCGGCCACGCTTGCCGTTTTCTTTCCTTTCGCCGCCGCGGGCCTTTGGATGCTTGCCTCCTGGGGGCCAGTGATCTGGTTCATCTGCGCGGCGACCGAGACCGTCATGTATGCCGGTTTTCCCAATCTCTTCGGCCACCGGATCCTGATCGTCGTCTCACATGCCTGCGTGGCGCTGCTCTACATCGTCTTCCGCGTGGTCATCTGGCTGCAGAAGCGCCAGCTCAGGCAATAGCTTGCCGGGCGGCGTAAGGAACCTAGATACGGGGTCGGCGACTGCCCCAAAACCCTTGGCTAAATCTTTAGGTTAATTGTTCTTGCTCGTATGACCGTTCGTTAAGCCTCTTTCGAAACCTCTTACCGGTAAGCTCTTGTTAGCCCTGGCGTTTAAGTCGAATTTTATGAGTATTCGATAGTGTCGCGATCAAGGTGAAGAACAAAAAATCACCGGGCGACAAACGAGAGGCAAAGACAATGATCAATTCGCGTCCGGCGGCGAAGACCGCCAACGTTTCCGACGACCGCCGCGAGGCGATCCGTTCGCTGTACATGGAATCGCTGCAGCTGGTGGAGCGTCTGCATCGCCGTCTGCTTGACGTGATCAAGGACGAGTTCGACCGCAACGGCCGCTCCGACATCAACGCCATCCAGGCGCTGCTGCTCTTCAATATCGGCAATTCGGAGCTGACCGCCGGCGAGCTGCGCTCGCGCGGTTATTATCTCGGCTCGAACGTCTCCTACAATCTGAAGAAGCTGGTCGACCTCGGCTTCATCAACCACCAGCGCTCGCGCATCGACCGCCGCTCGGTCCGCGTCTCGCTGACGCCGAAGGGCAACGAGGTGGCCGAGGTCGTCGCCGGCCTCTACGAGCGCCATGTCGGCTCGATCGAGGCCGTGGGCGGCATCAACACCGACGAGTTCAAGCAGATGAACCGCGCGCTCCAGCGTCTGGATCGCTTCTGGAACGACACGATCGCTTACCGGATGTAAGCGGATTCGAAATCTGAGACGATCGAAGCCGCGCCGAAGAAGCGCGGCCGGAGGAAACAATCAGGGCCGGTGCCGACAGGTGCCGGTTCTTTTCTTTTGCGAAAGCGCGCTGCAGCAGGGCGCTTGACCGCCGAGCAGCGCGCGTGGAAGCTCTGCAGGCAAAAGAGGTGGGCCTCATGCGTCATATCCTGCTTTGCGATTTGCGCTGTGATCCTTGTTTCACCGGCCGCTGCCCGGACCCTCGGTTATGGCTCCAAGGCCGGAATGGAGGTTACGGTCGTCAAGAAATCCGGCATCAACACCTCGCATGCCAGCATCCTGACCAAACATACGAGGCAGAACGCCATCGGATACTGCCGCGACTATGTCGGTAAGGTGACCGAGGATTGCATCGCTAAGGAAATGAAAACGCCCTTGCATCTGGAGATCACAGCGGACTGCAAGAGCGGAAAATTCACCACCTTTTACGGCGCCAACATGCTGTTCCAGGGGCGCAGCCCCGCCGGAAGCGAGACGGATTATCAGATCACCGACACCGACGAGAACGTGGTGCTCGATGGCTCGGGGGCCTCGGGCTACGACTACACGCTGGAGCAGTTCAAAGCCCTCTGCCCGAACCGGGTGAAATAGGGGCAAACCGAGGATGACGGCGGGCATCTGGTGAACCCGCCGCTATCGGCGATGCCAAAATGCCTCGGTCCCATTTTTTGATCATCTTGCCGGAGGCAAATCGCGGGCCAAGGTCACGTTGCCGCCATAATCGCAGTGAAAGCGAGAATGCGGGTGATGCTGCGGGCCGAGGCCCTGCGCTTCCTGGAGCAGGTGTCGTGGTCCTACGTTTTCACGCCCTGCTGACGCAAGTCATGGTTGGCTAATTGTTAAGATTGCCGACCCTAGAGTGCGGG
Source organism: Mesorhizobium sp. M1A.F.Ca.ET.072.01.1.1 (assembly GCF_004023325.1). NCBI lineage: Bacteria > Pseudomonadati > Pseudomonadota > Alphaproteobacteria > Hyphomicrobiales > Phyllobacteriaceae > Mesorhizobium > Mesorhizobium sp. M1A.F.Ca.ET.072.01.1.1. The sequence continues at coordinate 11,259 of NZ_RZSF01000089.1, forward strand.
CAACCCGCCAGTAGAGCGAACTGAGCGAGATTAGATATAGCTAAAATGTCTGGAACATCCATGAGAACCAGCCGCCGTTTCTTCCTGACCGGAGCCTCTGCGCTCGCCGCCGCCGTCGTCGCCGGCCATGCCAGCGCGCAGGATGTGATCGGCGACATTCTGAAATCCTCGACCCGCGGCAATTGGGACGACCAGTTCGACGCCCGTGCAAGCGAGACCGGCAAGGTTGCCTCGACGCTGCCGATCTTCAGCCTGCAGACCGTAGCCTTCACCGAGCAGGCGGTGGCGCAGTACCAGGGCATTGTCGGCCAGGGCGGCTGGGAGCAGGTTCCGGCAACCAAGAAATTGCAGCTCGGCGTCGACGATCCGGATGTCGTGCCGCTGCGCAAGCGGCTGATGGTCTCGGGCGACCTGTCGCAGAGCGCCGGCATTTCGACGGCGTTCGATTCCTATGTCGACTCGGCGGTCAAGCGCTTCCAGCTCCGTCACGGCCTGCCGGCTGACGGCTCCATGGGCAAATACACTTATTCGGCGATGAACGTGCCGGCGCCGATCCGGCTTGGCCAGCTGCAGACCAATCTGCAGCGGCTGCGCGAGAAGGCGGGCACGCTCGGCGACCGCTATGTGCTGGTCGATATTCCGGCCGCGCAGGTGGAAGCCGTCGAGAACGACCGCGTCGTGCTGCGCCACACCGCGATCGTCGGCAAGATCGACCGCCAGACGCCGATCGTGAATTCCAAGATCAACGAGATCATCGTCAATCCTTACTGGAACGCGCCGGTCTCGATCGTGCGCAAGGACATCATTCCGCTGATGCGGAAGGACCCGAACTACCTCAAGGACAGCCACATCCGGCTGTTCGCGCCGGACGGAAGCGAGGTCGATCCGATGACCGTCGACTGGTCGACGGACGATGCCGCCAAGTACCGCTTCCGCCAGGATCCCGGCGCCGGCAACGCCATGGCCTCGGTCAAGATCAACTTCCCGAGCCCGGACGGCGTCTACATGCACGACACGCCGCAGCAGAGCCTGTTCGGCAAGCTGATGCGCTTCGACTCTTCCGGCTGCGTGCGCGTCCAGAATGTGCGCGACCTCGTCACCTGGATCCTGCGTGATACGCCCGGCTGGGATCGCCAGCATTTCGAGGCGGCGATCAAGACTGGCGAGAATACGCCGGTTCAGGTGGTCAACCCGGTGCCGGTCCACTTCCTGTATCTGTCGGCATGGTCGACCGGACCCGGCGTGGTGCAGTTCCGCGACGACATTTACGGCCTCGACGGCAACAGAGAGCTGCAGATTACTTCTGCGCTGTAAGTTATTGATATAGATCACGAAAAGGCCGCTCTTGGAGCGGCTTTTTTGTTTCCATGTCGCCAAACAGTGCGCAGCGGTTTCGGCAGAGCGACATGCGTCGAAAAATGAGACATACAGCGCGAACAGCTGGAATAGCATCATGGACGTCGCCGTCTTCATTCTCGTCGTGCTTGCTTTCGTGGCGCTTTCCGGCGCTCTCGTCCGGCTGGTGCGGGTGCCGCTGCCCGTGCTGCAGATTGCGATCGGCGCCGCGCTTGCCTGGCCGGCCAAGGGACTGCATGTCGAGATCGATCCGGAACTCTTCCTGCTGGTCTTCATTCCGCCGCTTCTGTTCGGCGATGCCTTCGCGGCGCCGAAACGGGAGCTGATCGAGCTGCGCCGGCCGATCCTCGATCTCGCAGTCGGGCTTGTCTTCTTCACCATCGTCGGCTTCGGGTATGCTCTGCACTGGCTGGTGCCAAGCATCCCGCTGGCGGTTGCGTTCGCTTTGGCCGCCGTGCTGTCACCGACCGATGCCGTTGCCGTGTCCTCGATCGTCGACCGCAATGTCGTTCCGGCTCGGCTGATGCACATATTGGAAGGCGAATCCCTGCTCAATGATGCCTCCGGCCTGGTCATGTTCCGCTTTGCCGTTGCGGCGGCGCTGACCGGCAGCTTTTCGTTCGCCGCCGCCTCGTTGAGCTTTCTTTACGCCGTGGCGGCCGGCATCCTCGCGGGCATTGCGGCGTTGTTCGTCGCCGCCAAGGCGCTGCAGGTGCTTGGCCGCATCGGCGGCACGCCGGCGGGGGCGCAGGTGCTGGTGATGGTTCTGCTGCCCTTCGTCGCCTATCTGATTGCCGAGCATGTCGGCGCTTCGGGCATCCTGGCCGCGGTCACCGCCGGCCTGGTTACGGGCACCTCCGGCATTTTCCGCCATCTCTCGGTCTCGGCGCGGATCCAGGCGATGTCGCTATGGTCGACGCTGACCTTCGTCTTCAACGGTGCTCTCTTCATCCTGCTCGGCCTGCAGCTTCCTGACATCATCCGCAGGGTCCCGCCGGAACTCACCAGCCGGCACTGGCTGTTCGAGCCGGTGCTGACCGTGCTCATTCTGACGCTCTGCGTGATCGGCCTGCGCTTCCTCTGGATCTGGATCGGCGACATGGCGTCGATGATCGCCGCGCGGCTCGGCAAGCGCAAGGCAGAGCCCTTTGGTTTCCGCGTCAGGCTTGCCGGATCGGTGGCCGGTGTGCGCGGCGCGATCACGCTTGCCGGCATCCTGTCGCTGCCGCTCGCGCTGCAGGATGGCTCGCCCTTTCCAGCGCGAGACGTGGTGATCTTCCTCGCCGCCGGCGTCATCATCTGCTCGCTGGTCATCGCCAGCCTTGCTTTGCCGAGGATCGCCCGCGGGCTGGTCGAGCCAGGCGAGGATCCGGGTGCGGCCGAGGAGCGGCGGGCGCGTGCGGGCGCCGCCAAGGCCGCCATCGCCAAGATCGAGCGCCTCGCCAGCGAGGGCGGCGAAGGCGAGGCGGCCGAGGCCCGGCTCGCGGTCGCCGACAGCATCGTTGCCGGCTACCGGCGCCGCATCGCGGCTTCCGACGAGGCCGAAGAGGCGCGCGCCGAGGCGCGCGAATCCGGGCGGCTGGAGCTTGAGCTCAGGCACGCCGGCATCGAGGCGGAGCGCGCCGCCGTGCGCGCCATGTTCCGCACCCGCCAGATCAACGATCACACGATGCGGGCGCTGCTTTCCGAGATCACTTTGACAGAAGCGCTGCTCAAAAGCCGGCGCGACCGGAAATAGTGTTCAGCCGATTTGCTTGGCGCAATCCGGCCAGCAAATTTCGCGCCGCAAACGTGGCGGGCTCCAAACAACTGTGTTAATGGCGCGGCGACCTCGCAGACCTCCGGCCCCAAGGGAAAGCAAGCCATGTCAAATGCCGCGGCAGCCTCCAACAAATTCGAATCCTTCTTCGAGACCACGCTTGCCGACGCCGATCCGGAAATTTTCGGCGCTATCCGCAACGAGCTTGGCCGCCAGCGCCATGAGATCGAACTGATCGCCTCGGAAAACATCGTGTCCCGCGCCGTGCTCGAGGCGCAGGGGTCGATCATGACCAACAAATATGCCGAGGGTTATCCGGGCAAGCGCTATTACGGCGGCTGCCAGTTCGTCGACGTAGCCGAAGAACTCGCCATCGAACGCGCCAAGAAGCTTTTCGGCTGCAACTTCGCCAATGTCCAGCCGAACTCCGGCAGCCAGATGAACCAGGCCGTCTTCCTGGCGCTTCTGCAGCCCGGCGACACGTTCATGGGCCTCGATTTGAACTCCGGCGGCCATCTCACGCATGGCTCGCCGGTCAACATGAGCGGCAAATGGTTCAAGGTCGTTTCGTACGGCGTGCGCAAGGACGACCACCTGCTCGACATGGACGCGATCGAGAAGACCGCGCATGAGACGAAGCCGAAGCTGATCCTGGCCGGCGGCACCGCCTATTCGCGCATCTGGGACTGGAAGCGTTTCCGCGAGATTGCCGATTCGATCGGCGCCTATCTGATGGTCGACATGGCGCATATCGCCGGTCTGGTCGCCGGCGGTATGCACCCGTCGCCGCTGCCTTATGCGCATGTCGTGACCACGACCACGCACAAGTCGCTGCGCGGGCCGCGCGGCGGCATGATCCTCTGCAACGACGAAGAGATCGCCAAGAAGATGAACTCGGCGGTTTTCCCGGGCCTGCAGGGCGGCCCGCTGATGCATGTCGTCGCGGCCAAGGCGGTGGCGCTCGGCGAGGCGCTGAAGCCGAGCTTCAAGGCCTATGCCGAGAGCATCGTCGCCAACGCCAAGGCGCTGGCTTCGAGCCTGCAGGAAACTGGCCTCGACATCGTGTCGGGCGGCACCGACAACCATCTGATGCTGGTCGACCTGCGCCCGAAAAACGCCACCGGCAAGCGCGCCGAGGCGGCTCTCGGCCGCGCCAACATCACCTGCAACAAGAACGGCATCCCCTTCGACCCCGAAAAGCCGTTCGTCACCTCCGGCGTCCGTCTCGGCACGCCGGCCGGCACCACGCGCGGCTTCGGCCAGGCCGAGTTCCGCGAGATCGGCAAGCTGATCGCCGAGGTGCTGGACGGGCTGAAGGCGGCGAATTCCGACGAGGGCAATGCGGCAGTCGAGGCTGCGGTCAAGGCCAAAGTCACGGCGTTGACGGATCGCTTCCCGCTCTATCCTTATCTCGGTTGACCGGAAGCCGCGCGTCATCTTTTATCCGCCGGCAGTGCGCCGTCCTGATTGGGCGGCGTCGCGAACTGGAGATTTGATGATGCGCATTTTCCATCTTGCCGCGTTGGCCCTGGTCGGCTCGCTGGCCGGTTTCGCCGTGTCCGGCGCGGCCGGGCAGGAGCAGGCGCAGCCAGAACCGGCCACAAACACCTTCGGCAGATGGACCACGATCATCGACACGCTCGACACCGGGCAGGATGCGCACAAGACCTGCGCGGCCTCCGCAGCTTTCGTCGACGGCATCGGCAATGCTGGCACGCTAACGCTCTCGATCTCGACCGGCGACGCGCTGCCGCCGGATGCCTATCCCGCCATCATGATCGCCGTCGACAACAAGGACTTGCCGACCGGCAAGGACATCGCGGCGACCTTCGGCGACCCCGGCATCAAGGTTTCCGCGAAAGTCTATTCGAACGCCGTCGGCGGTCGTCCCAGCTGGACGGTCGACAACCAGGCGAAGACAAGTCTCGCTCTGCTGCGCGCCATGCGCAAAGTCACCTCGCTCGATGTTGTTTTTGGCAAGCAGACCGTCGCCAGCATTCCGATGGACGGCTTCACCAAAGCCTACCGCAACCTCGGCACGTCCTGCGGATTCCCGACCAAGGACGTCGCGCCCTGAACCGACCGAGCACGACAGGGGCAGGGCGCTGGCAATCTTTCTCGCGCCTCGCTATCTCTGAGAAATGAAAGGCTCCAAGCCTTTCGCCCACCAGAGCGAGATGACGCTTCCTTGTATCGCCATCTCGCTCTAAGATTTTGTTTTTGAATCATGATCTTCCCCGAAGAGTCTGCAACTTTTCGGGATCATTCTCTGAATCGCAAACCCAAGGCTCTCCATGCGCTGCCCCTATTGCCAGTCCGAAGATACGCAGGTGAAGGATTCGCGTCCCGCCGAGGATGGCGCGGCGATCCGCAGGCGCCGCGTCTGTCCGGACTGCGGCGGCCGCTTCACCACCTTCGAGCGCGTGCAGCTGCGCGATCTCGTCGTCATCAAGAAGTCCGGCCGCAAGGTGCCGTTCGACCGCGACAAGCTGCTGCGCTCGGTCGAAATCGCGGTGCGCAAGCGCAATGTCGATCCCGAGCGGATCGATCGCGCCGTGACCGGTATCGTGCGCCAGCTCGAAAGCTCCGGCGAGACGGAAGTGGCCTCCGGCGAGGTCGGTCGGCTCGTCATGGAGGCGCTGAAATCGCTCGACGACGTCGCCTATGTCCGCTTCGCTTCGGTCTATCGCAATTTCCGTGAAGCCAAGGATTTCCACGAATTGCTGGGCGAACTGAAGGGCGACGAAGAAAAGACCGAAGAGGACGCCGGCTGATCATGGCGAAAGCTCAATTGGGCGAGGCCGAGCAAGCAGCCCTTGATAGCCGTTTCATGGCGGCGGCCATCCGGCTGTCGCGCCGCAATGCCGGCCGCACCGCGACCAACCCTTCCGTCGGCACCATCATCGTGCGCGACGGCGCCGGCCCGATGATCGTCGGTAGCGGCGTCACTGCTGTCGGCGGCCGGCCGCACGCCGAGACCGAGGCGCTGGCCGAGGCCGGCGAACTGGCCCGCGGCGCCACCGCCTATGTGACGCTTGAGCCCTGCGCCCATCACGGCCGCACGCCGCCTTGCGCCACCGCGCTGGTCAATGCCGGCATTGCGCGCGTCGTCGGCGCGGCAAGCGATCCCGATCCGCGCGTTTCCGGCAAGGGTTACGCCATCCTGCGCGCCGCCGGCATCGACGTCGTGGAGAAGGTGCTCGCCATAGAGGCCGCCGAGCAGATGGCCGGCTATCTGATTCGATCTTTGAAGAAACGTCCCGAAGTGACGCTGAAGCTTGCGCTTTCGAGCGACGGCAAGATCGGCCGCAAAGGCGCCGGCCAGGTCGCCATCACGGGCGAGATCGCCAGGCGCGAAGTCTATCTTATGCGCGCGGAGGCCGACGCTATCCTGGTCGGCATCGGCACTGCGCTGGAGGACGACCCGGCGCTGACCGTGCGCCTGCCGGGGTTGGAGAACCGCTCCCCGGCTCGCATCATCCTCGATCGCCAGATCCGGCTGCCGGAGTCGTCGAAGCTCGTTTCCGGGGTGGATCGTGTCCCGCTCTATGTCGCGGCATGCGCCGAGGCCGACCCGCAGCGGCGGGCTGCGCTCGAACGCGCGGGCGTGCACTTCATCGGCACTGAAACTTACGAGAGCGAAGTAGCCCTGCCGGAACTGCTCGAGGATATTGCAGCGCTCGGCATGGCGAGCGTGCTGGTCGAAGGCGGCGCCAAGGTGGCCAATGCGTTCCTGACGGAAGACCTCGTTGACCGCATCGTCCTGTTCCAGGGACCGGAGGCGATCGGCGAGGATGGTATCGCCTCGCCGATCGACGCTGCGCATATCCCGCCGGGTTTCCGCAAATTGCGTGAGATGCGCTTCGGCGAGGACAGCTATGCCGAGTGGGTAAGACCATGATCCCAAAAAGTGGGAAATGGTTTTCGGATAAGAGCATGGTCAAACTGGAAGACACGATCTGATGTTTACGGGAATCGTTACGGATGTCGGCACTGTCGCTTCGGTGAAGCCGCTCAGCGAAGGCGTCGGCCTGCGCATCGACACGGCCTATGACCCGGAAACGATCGCGATCGGCGCTTCGATTTCCTGCGGCGGCGTCTGCCTGACCGTGACGGCGCTGCCCGAGAACGGCTCGAACGCGCGCTGGTTTGAGGTCGAAGCCTGGGAAGAGGCGCTCAGGCTGACGACTGCATCCGGTTGGAAATCGGGCACCAGGATCAATCTCGAACGGGCGCTGAAGATCGGCGACGAGCTCGGTGGCCATATCGTCTCCGGCCATGTCGACGGCACGGCGGAAATCGTGGAGCGCAAGGAAGAGGGCGATGCCGTGCGCTTCACGCTGGAGGCGCCGCGTCACCTGGCGAAGTTCATCGCGCCGAAAGGCTCCGTCGCGCTCGACGGTACCTCCCTTACCGTCAACAAGGTCGAAGCTACGCGCTTCGATGTGCTTCTGATCCAGCACTCGCTGAGCGTCACCACCTGGGGCGAGCGCCAGGCTGGCGACCGCGTCAACATCGAGATCGATACCATGGCCCGTTATGCCGCGCGCTTAGCCGAGGCGGCGAAACAGGGGCTTTGAGCGAAACCGACCGGTTCCGGGCAGGCGGCGCGGATCGCTGAGGCGCCAGGTCGCGCCGGCGCCTCAGCTTCCCTTCTCGGACTGAAGCTTGAGCGGGGTGATCGGCACCCTCGAGCACCGATCTCGATCCTCGAGGCTTCGCCTGCTAGCTGAAGAAAGCCCCGGAAGATCGCGATGCTTGGGATCTGGGCCTGTCGGGAGATGCTGGACCTGTGTCGGGCGGCAATCTTGTGCTTGCGATCGATCCGGCTTCGGCCTAAGTCACCGGCAACCCCCCGGAGACGTTTATGGCAGGCATATCCCAACACGGCAAAGCGTTCATTCGTCCGCAGGCGAAGGCGCATCTGCTTATCGTCGAGGCGCGTTTCCACGACGACCTCGCCGACGCGCTGCTCGAAGGCGCGACCAGCGCGCTGGACGAGGCCGGCGCCACTTATGACGTCGTGACTGTTCCTGGCTCGCTCGAAATTCCGGCCGTCATCACCTTCGCGCTGGACGGTGCCGGCGAGGGCGGCGTACACTATGACGGCTTCGTCGCGCTCGGCACCATCATCCGTGGCGACACCTATCATTTCGACATCGTCGCCAATGAATCGAGCCGTGCGCTGATGGATCTTTCCGTGCAGGAAGCGGTCGCGATCGGCAACGGCATCCTGACCACCGAAAACGATGCGCAGGCCTGGACGCGGGCCAAGCGCACCGAAGGCGACAAGGGCGGCTTTGCCGCCCGCGCGGCGCTGACCATGATCGCGCTCAAAGAGAAATTCGGAGCCCAATCGTGAGCGATCCTGCCCAGACCGGTGCGGCGCGCCACGCCAACAAGCGCGGTGCCGCCCGTCTTGCCGCCGTCCAGGCGCTCTACCAGATGGACGTGGCCGGCAGCGGTGTTTTCGAGATCACCGCCGAATACGAGGCCTTCCGCCTCGGCAAGGAAGTCGACGGCGCGCTTTATCGCGAGGCCGACGCGCAGTGGTTCCGCGCCATCCTGACCGGCGTCGTCGAGAACCAGAAGACCATCGATCCGATCATCCGCCAGGCGCTGACCGACGACTGGCCGCTGTCGCGGCTGGACTCGACGCTGCGCGCCATCCTGCGCGCCGGGGTCTATGAGCTGATGAAGCGCGAGGACGTGCCGGTGGCCGTGATCGTGTCGGAATATGTCGACATCGCCAAGGCTTTCTACGAGGAAGACGAGCCTAAGCTGGTCAATGCCCTGCTCGACCGTGTCTCGCGCCGGGTACGTGGCGAGGGTCGCGGCAAGGACGCAACGTGACCGCCACGGCAGTCGTCGCTGACGCCGGCAGGGAAGCGCGCCGCACGGCAGTGCTCCTCGCGGCCGCGCAGGCGATCGTTGGTTCCGCCGCGCCGATCGCCATTTCGATCGGCGCGCTTGCCGGCCAATATCTGCTCGGCCCCGACAAATCTCTGGCGACGGCGCCGGTTACCGGCTTCAACCTCGGCGTTGCGCTCGGCGCCCTGCCGGCGGCCGCCATCATCCGCCGGCTCGGCCATCGCGGCGGCTTCATGACCGGCACCATCGTCACTGCCCTCGGCGGGCTGATCGCGACGCTCGCGCTCTTTCAGGCGAGCTTCTGGCTGTTCGCCTTTGGCCTGGGCGTGATCGGTGTCGGCGGCGCCTTCGTGCAGCAGTTCCGCTTCGCCGCCGCCGACAACGCGCCGCCGCAATTCAAGGCGCGCGCCATTTCCTTCGTGCTGGCTGGCGGCATCGTCACCGCCATCCTCGGGCCTCAGATCGTCATCTACACCGGCGACCTTCTGGCGCCGGTGATGTTTGCCGGATCCTTCGCCTCCATCCCGGTGCTGGCCGCCATAG